>NZ_DAMBWA010000022.1:0-36779 GCF_032052675.1 Pseudescherichia sp. | reverse complement strand
AGTCATCGGGCATTATCTGAACATAAAACACTATCAATAAGTTGGGACCATTACCCGATACCTGCAGTCCACATAGCATAATCAGTTCCAGTCATTTTATGGGTTACGGCACCGGCACCAATGAATGCCATAACCTGGACAATAAAAAATAAAAACGGGGTCGCCATAGTCCGCACAGAAAAAAAGCGGGACAACATTTTTGCCATCCAGTATGCCAATAATACAGGTGGCAGTGATTCAGCCAAACTGTTGCTGAAAACAGGCGAAGAAATCAAACTGACCAACACACTTAAAAAAACGTACATCCCCAGACAGTAACAAAAAAAACACTTTTCTTTCCTAAGAGTTTTAGAGACATTTCATTACCTTTTAGTATTTAAGTAGAGATATTTGTTCTACATGTTTATTTGCATTTAAATTAATCAGGCGCGGTGGTTCATAAATAATTATGATAGATTTTAACCTATATATCCAGACCTATTGTGGGATGCTGCGTGAGACCACTCCAGATATCGTGTATAGCACAGGTCATCCTGCTGAACGGTGATTCATAGGGTACCGCCGGATCTGTCAGATATCGGGACCGACTATATCTCTGATTGCTTCATTTCAAAGGACACACAGGGAACCACTCCGGCTCGCACAGAGCCCACGGAGTCAGAAGCTGTAATGCGCTCATGACCCAGGTGTATCCAGACTGCAGTATCGTACTGAGCGACCAGAATTCACCTGAGGCTGTCGTAAGTAATAGCGTGATTAGAATGAGCATGATGGCCGACGTCATTCCCTCAACCCGGTGATATGACCGCATTGCGGCGTTAATGGGAAGACCCGCCAGCTCCTGATAATCCTGTTCATCCAGAAAACCATATAACTTACTTCGCCAGGTGGTTCTGTTTTTTTCCAGCAACGAAAGGGCATGCCGGTTGATATAGACTGACATCCCATATGAGATGGCGATATACAGGGCCAGTGCACAAAATGCCAGGGCATATACTTTTTGCTGACCACTAGCATTCAGGGCCTCCAGACTGTAGCGGAGGACCAGCGTACTGATGACCAGGGCCATGTCTTTCCACAATGCGGAGGACAGATCCCGCGACTGTTGAAGAATTTTCTGGGTGTCTTCTGTCAGGCTTTTTCGCAAATCGCCCAGCGATTTCAGGGTGTCTTTTCCTCCTGCCCGGATATGTGCCTTGTAAAGCAGCCTGGCTGACTCCAGTGCAGGGGGGAGTCGATACACAATGCCTTCACAAAACGTGACACCCTCTGGCCATTCTCTGGCCAGTTCACTGGACAGAAAGGTATGTTTAAGCTCAGTCTCATTCCCTTCCAGAAAAATCCATTTTGCCGTTTCCTGAATGACGTCAAAGGCGGACAGTGCCGCATGTTCTTCTCCAAAAGGGATTTTCCTAGGTGGTTTTCCGGACAGCCCGACCGTTTTTATTTCGGCGGCAAAAAGCTCATTGACGAAACATTTCAACAACTCCCGGCAGGCGAGCGACGTCCAGATTTTCATTGGTACGTCGGTTATTTTGTCTCCGGATACCAGGAGCCAGGGGGCAATGGTATCCGGAGGAAGAAAGTCGGTTGAAAAACACCTGATAATGCTTTTTGTGACGGAGGCTGTCCCGGCAGGGACGTCGGTTTCACTCTCCTCCGGGAGCATCTGTTTCCATGGCACGACTTTCCACTGTTGTGTTTCAAATGATTCGCTGACAAACAGGGCGCAGATACAGCGATACTGACGGAGTCTTGGATCCTGGAGTAAAAACGTGCGCCACCCTTCAAGGGTGAAGAGTCGCAGGATCCCAGGAACCTCATCACTGATGATGGTGATAAAGTGCTTCTGGTCAGGGACTCCCTGCCTGGGGTGGATATTATCCCGGCTTTCATCAAAAAAGGCGATCCTGAGATTTTCGGCATCAGCATCTATCACTTCCCCCCATAACTGGAGGGTGTCACTATCCATGGTTCCGGAAATGAACAGTTTCCGTGAGGTTGCTTGCTGATCCTCCGTGATCACCAGATCAGATGCGCGGCGTGAGCGGTCTATTGCCTTACCGATTTTTTCCAGTATCGATATCATCTGTTACCAGCCCTGCAGTTACTATCACTATACGTTTTCGCCCGTCTTCCATCGTCTCAATATCTGGGGCATTATCCTCATCGTAGATAACGATAACGTCTTCCAAGGTTTCCAGTTTTCTTTTCCGTGGCTTAGGGATGTTCTCAGGGACTATCCGGAAAGATTCACCTGAAATTCCTAGGTCTTTTATTTTACGGGTGAAGGATTTGACCAGTGGATGATCTTCTTCCATTGGCCCAAAAATCTGGTTCAGCAGGGAAAGGGGCTCATCGGTGTTAAAATCCTGTGCCCCATGATGTAACGTTTCATAAATCTTGTTAACACCACTGCGTCTGATGTCGTCCGGCAACAGGTCGCGGTGCTTTTTGAAGATATCCTTGAGAGCGGCAACTAATTTGTCGCTGAGGTCAGTTGTACTGTTGACGCGCTGCACCTGCAGAAAACGCTCAAAATAAACGGAGATATTGGTTCGTTTACTGCGATCCCGTACGACAACCTGTCCACCCTGAGTCTCTGCCGTCAGGCGGACCAGGGCAATTTTCTGCATGGCTTCCGCTTTTTTAACGAAACTTTCACGGAAGCGTTCGAGTCTGGGGACCTGAAACTCGTTTCCCTTCGCATCCAGCTCGTAACGCACCACATCTTCATTATCATATTTAATGAGCGCAAACAGTTTTTCATCGTTGAGGATGTTAAGTTCAAAAAGAAAGAATACCCCCATACTGGCATTTTTGGTGTGATGATGAGACTGAAAATCGTTTGCCAGAAAGGTTGACTGTTCAGTGAAACAATGGGCGTCAGTATCGGCATGGTTCCTGATGAGGCGCAGAATACGCTCGGTATTGGACAATTCCGTAAACCGGAACATGTTGCCGCTTAATGCAGATTTAATCCTCTCCAGAAAAAAATCGACATGTTCAGGCGGTGATATTTCACTGAGCAGCACGGGGATCTCCAGCTCCCCTCCAACGACATGGAAAATCATTCGCTTTATTGTCAGTGCATTAATTTCTTCATCCGTTAAAAAACTCATAGTGACGTCCCGTTATTTTGCGTCTTATTTTATCGTTAATTGCTGTGACAGGCTTCAATCTGGGTAGTATAAGTAATCACTTGTGCATGCGTAAAATATTCCAGAGCAGGGGGAAGTGCGGTGAATCATTAGCCCTTCTGTGAAGAAATATATACAGGGAAAAGAAAAATAAGGAAACATTCTCCCGGCAGTAATGCCGGGAGAATGGATTATGAGCGTTGTTGTCTGGCGTAATCGAAAGGCGAGACTGGGTTTTCACGGTTTGCATCCAGAAAATCAGCCCACCATTGCAGCATCAGTTTGCGTTCTTCAAGAAACTCCGCCCTGTGAATATAAGCTGCACGTACACCGTTACGTTCCTGATGGCTCATCTGGCGCTCCACTGCATCCCTGGACCATAATCCTGACTCAATCAGTGAGCTACAGGCCATAGCCCTGAAGCCGTGACCACATACATCGACCTTTGTATCGTAGCCCATCAGGCGTAATGCGTTATTCACCGTATTTTCACTCATGGGCTTCCAGGGATTGTGGTCGCCAGTGAAAATCAGTTCATGTTCTCCGCTGATGGTCTGTATCTGCTGCAGAATATCCAGCGCCTGAGTAGAGAGTGGCACCAGATGCTCTGTCCGCATTTTTGAACCACGATGCGAATACTTGACCCCGTCAATAGGTTTCCGCTCTGGAGGAATGGTCCACATGGCTTTCTTGAAGTCGATCTCAGTCCACCTGGCAAAGCGAAGTTCACTGGAACGGATGAAGATAAGCAGGGTAAGATTAGTTGCCAGTCGTGTGAGAGGTTGGCCTCTGTAAGCATCCAGTCGTTCAAGGAGCTCTGAAATGCGATTTAAGGCGAGAGCAGGGCGGTGCTGGCGTTTCACTGTCGTTAATGCGCCAGCCATATCGACAGCGGGATTATAGCTGATAATGCCGGACTGAGCAGCATAACGCATGATTGCTGTGATTCGTTGCTGGAGGCGGGCAGCTATCTCATATATCTCTTTGGCTTCGGCTGCTTTAACAGGAACAAGCAGGTCTGGCGTTTTCAGTGTGGTGATATCGCGTGAACCGATAAAAGGAAATACATGGGTTTCAAGGCTTTTAAGGGTTTTCTCGCTGTGCGACTCAGACCATTTTTTATTGCTGCTGTGCCATTGCCGGGCGATAGTTTCAAAAGTATGGGTGATATCGGGTACAGACTTCTTTGCTCGCTTTTGTTCGCAGGGGTCAATACCTTCGGCTATTTGCTTCCTGGCACTATCCCGCTTCTCTCTGGCCTCTGACAATGAGATGTCCGGATACACACCAAGAGCAAGCGTTTTTTCTTTGCCAAGGAAGCGATAGCGGAGGCGCCAGTAGCGGGAACCATTGGGATGAACAAGCAAAAACATATTGCCGCTGTCAGCGAGTTTATAAGGTTTTTCATCCGGTTTAGCTGCACGGATTTTAGCGTCAGTGAGCGCCATTGGTGAGGTCTCCTGATAGTAAAAGGGGTATAAATTTTATCGAATCAGACTATACCCTCAGTTGTACCCTCGCAAGGGACTTGATGTGGGTTGAAGTTGATTGAGTTGGGTGGAGTTAAAATATTATAAAGGTGTTGATTTCGGCGGGCTTTGAATGCAAAAACGGACCTCCGTGGAGGTCCGTTGATATGAATTTGGTGCCCGGACTCGGAATCGAACCAAGGACACGGGGATTTTCAATCCCCTGCTCTACCGACTGAGCTATCCGGGCAACGCAGCGCATTAAACCGTAGTCGCCTCCTTCCGTCAATCAAAATCATCGAAAAGACGTTCAACTGCTTACTATTGCGACAATCTACGCCTTTGTGCTGCACATTTGCTCAGATTTCCCAAACCATAGCTAATCAAAGCGTGATTCGCTGGCTTTCCAGCTATAAGTGCCATCGGCTACGAAGGTGTCACCAAGCTCGTGATAATCGAAATGATAAAACTCGGCTTTGGCTGCGTAACCAGAGTAGTCAACTACCGCAAGGCCAACGAATGCCCCGGTAAAGAATCCGCCATAGCTTTGGAGTACATAATCGTCTGAAAGAATTGCAGCATCTAATGTGACAGGGATTTCAATAAAGTTTGTCCCATCCAGACTGTATTCATAAGTGTAGGTTTCCTTCCGAACCTTCGTGCGGAACCAGACGTACTCGGTCTCTTCTGGGATCTTGATGGCTTTATCTTTCAGGTACGAGGTATATTTTCCTCGGTTGTTTTCGGCTACTTCGATCACTGTGCCATTAATTTCATTCCACGTAATGAAAACAAAGCTCCAGTGACGATCGTTATAGTAATTTGTTAACCCTGCCATCTGTTGATAGGTAAAAGGATTGAATTTAACCTTTACCTGAGCATTGAAATAAAAAGCTTGCCAGCGCCGCGCAATAAGCGACAGGTCATGCGTATTCGCTAAAGAACCTTGCCCTAGTAACGTTAATTTTCCGTCACCTGTTGTGCCCATCTTTTCGGTGAACGGAACGCGAAGCGTATTCCAGTTGAGATCGAGTGTCAGCGTGTCAAACTCATCATGCTGGCTGTGATCTTTTGCGCTTTCGGTATGAATGGCATCGACGGGGCCTGCAACAAAGGTTTTTCCTCCGTGACCGCCTTCAATTCGTGGCCAGCCTTCATCATCCCAATACACTTTTTGGATAGACGTTTCTCTGCCCAGGGTTGACCAGCCTCGGGGATCGTAGGCTGATTCACCTGCACGATTCCACGGACGAGCGCAGAGTGAAGCGTAATACCACTCTCCTTTGGGCGTCGAAACCAGCGCACCATGACCCTGTTTTTGGATATAGCTGTCTGGGGTGTCCACGTTAGTTAAGAACACTTCTCCTGGCTGTGTCTCAAAGCTGTTGGCGTCGAGGGTTTTTGAACGTGCAACTACCTCCTGGTGGGTGAAAACGGTCCCGCCCTGAGCGGCAAAAAGATAGTAATAGCCATTCAGTTTGTAGATATGTGGCCCCTCAACAAGTGCAACGGCAGTGCCGCGATAAAGGGTTCGTGCTGTTTCTGGCATAGGTTTCAGTGTATTGATATCAAGCTCGGTTAAGGTAATGCCGTTAAAGGGATGGTGATACTCCCGATGATCCCAGGTCTGTTGAACGATATATTTACGACCATCTTCGTCATGGAAAAGGGAAGCGTCAAAACCGACGCCATTAAGCTTGATCGGATCTGTCCAGGGACCACGAATATCTGTTGCGGTGGACAGATAGTTGGTCATGTCTTTAAAGGCACCCTCTGTGACTTTCACATCTGTATACACTAGCCAAAATTTACCCTCGGCATAAGAGAGGTCTGGCGCCCAGATTCCGCCTGATGAAGGATTTCCTTTCATATCTAACAGCGCGGTAGTTGATAATGGACTGGGGAGTAGATTCCAGTGCTGCAGATCTTTGGACTCATGTAAACGAACGCCAGGAAACCACTCAAACGTGGAGCTCGCGATATAGTAAGTGTCTTCTACACGGATAATACTCGGGTCGGCATTAAAGCCACGTAAGATAGGGTTTTGAATAAGTGACATAGATTTCTACCTTTTTAAGCTGCTTCTTTCTATTTTGGTTGTTTTTAATTGTTTTAATTACACGCGTATCTCATCGAGCTGACGGTTGATGTCGGTAACATTTTTGTCTGAGATGGGATAGACTTGAATGACGATCATCGAAATGACAGCTAAAAAAATAGGGATCCAGACCGCCGTCATAATGATCCCGTCGATTGCATTGGCACTTTGTTGCGCGCCTGTTTCGTTAAAGCCATACGCGGCCAGTAACCAAAGCGGGATTGCGCCGCCAAGGGTAAAGCCAATCTTGAAGAAAAGCCCCATAATCGCATTAATGATGGCGGCGTTGCGCTTGCCTGATTTTAATTCGCCATAAGCAATCACTTCAGGGACCAGCGCCCACATGAATCCGGTCGCTGACGTCAAACCCCACTGTTTAATAAAGGTTGCGATATAAGCAAGCCACAAGGCGTCATGCATTCCTTCGCGTGACCAAACGTAAGTCAGTATTTCACCCACGATAAACATGCCAAGAAAGAGATGGAAGAACCCTTTTTTGCCAAAAATTTTCTTGAGCCTTGGCCAGAAAACGGGGAACAGAATCCCTGGAATTGATGCGACCAGACCTACAGCGCCCATCCACTCTGAATGGCCGACAACAAACTGATTGAAAAAACCATTTACGGTATTCATGAAAAACATGAACGTAAACCCTAGCATAAAAAACAGGCCGAGGATAACCAGCGGTCGGTTGTATTTCAGTTCAAGGAAGAGATCGGTTGTTTTTACGTTGGCAGTCTGTTCTGCAGTCGCGACCACACGTTCTTTCGTGAACTTATAGCAGATAAAAAGGGCTACAGCACCGATTAACATATAAATCGAGTAAACGCCAAACCAGGCGTAATGAGCTGTCGGGTCGGTATAATTGCCCATGTTAAGCTCAAGCCCAAAGAAACCCGTATCCTTGAGGCTGCGATCCTTTGGTGAAGCCATTTGGACAAACATGGGGAATAGGGTATAGACAAGAAGATTGGCCGTGTTGGCCAGCATCATTCGTGTACTGGTCAGTTTATCAATAGATTCAGGATCTCTTGTCAGTGAAGCATTAAGAGATCCATACGGAATGTTTACCAATGAATAGACCAAATCCAGCGCCAAATAAATAATAAAGGCAAAGGGAACTGAACCTCTGATACCGGGAATAGGTGTAAAAAGCAAAGCGGAGAGAATAACCAGCGGCACGCCCGCTCTTAAGAGCCAGGGACGATACTTTCCCGCTGCTGAAATTCGTTTGTCGACATAGGTCCCCACCATTGGATCCCAAAAGACATTGATGATTCGGACGAAAAGAAATATAAACCCTGCGGTTGCTGTACCGATAGCATTAACAGTCAGCATATGCAGAGCAAGAAAGCCGCCTATTGTGCCAAAAACAAGGTTTTGCGCAAAGTCCCCCATTCCATAACCAATACGTTCCCCGCGCGTTAATATATGGTATTCATCATGATGACTTTTTGGTATGCCTCTACTCATTTGAATCATATCTCCGCTTTCTTATGAATGAGGGTTACTTTCTGACACAGATGACTGCGGAGGATCTATTGCGATTTTATATTAATTAATTATGTTTTTTTGCTTCTGTGATCGGTCAAACTCTTCGGCAGGTTGCCGCATCTCAGCTATTTTTGGGTCGTGCTGCACAAATCTTCCAGACCTTTCACGCTGAATGATTGATGCTACACTCGGGAATCATTCAGGAGGTTGATATGGCAGACTGGCTGGAGCTGCGGCAGCATGCTGATACCGGCATCGAAACCATCCGCGCGCACTTTGAGGGCCACGCTTTCGATCCGCACTGGCACGACAGCTACCTGGTGGGCATTACCCTGACCGGTACCCAGCAGTTTCACTGTCGTCGCGAGCGTCATCGCAGCACGCCGGGCGATGCCTTTCTGCTGGAGCCGGGAGAGATCCATGACGGCGACGCGCCGGTAGAGGGCGGCTTTACCTATCTGACATTCTATCTCGACGACCGCTGGCTGAGCGACACGCTGCGCGGCCTGTACGATGCCACGCCCTCAAGCTATTCGCTGCATTTTGACCAGACCATCGCCCGCGCGCCGCAGCTGGTGAACGCTATCGCCCAAACCTTCTTGACGCTGCACAACGATGAGATGCGCATCGTGCAGCAGGGGATGATGGATGGATTGCTCAGCCAGCTGACGCACCACTGCCAGTGGCGCAAGCGGCTCTCGGCGCAGCGCCAGAGCACGGCGATTGCCCACCGGGCGCGGGACTATCTCTACGCTCACCGTGGGGACAACATTGGTCTGGACGATGTGGCGCGGGAGACCGGCACCGATCGCTTCACGCTCACGCGCTGCTTTAAGCGCGAGTTTCACCTCTCGCCCCACGCCTGGCTTATTCAGCTCCGGCTGGCGAGCGCCCGCGCCATGCTAGCGAAAGGGGAGCAGCCTGCCAGCGTGGCTGCGGCGCTGGGCTTTGCCGATCAGAGCCACCTCGGACGCTGGTTCCAGCGTGCCTATCGCCTCTCTCCGGCGCGCTACCGCAGCTTATGCACAAATCTTCCAGACGCGGCAATGAAATAACGCGACAGTCAGGACACGATAAGATAATAAGGAGTCCTGCCTGTGAATATGTTCTATGCCTGTCTGCCGTTTATGCTGTTTGCCTTCGTGGCGTCCATAACCCCCGGTCCCACTAATATCCTGGTCCTCGCCAGCAGCCAGCGCTTTGGCGTAAAGGCCACGCTGCCCGCCGTGGTAAGCGGCTGTGTGGCTGCCAGCCTGATTGTGCTGGTCTCTGGCGCAGGGGCGGGAGAGGTGCTGCGCCAGTATCCTCTGGTGCGTACGGGAATGAGCTGGGCGGGGGTGCTATGGCTAAGCTGGATGAGCTGGCAGCTGTTTCGTGCTCCAGCCGCAGAGCTGGGCGGAGAGGCGCAGCGGCCCTTCAGCGTCCGGGCAGCCGCCGCGCTGCAGCTGATTAACCCAAAAACATGGATGATGGCGCTGGCGGTGGTGAGCCTGTTTGCGCCCAACGGGGCGCATCCGCTGCGGGAGATCGCCGTGATGGCGCTGCTGTTTCTGATCATCTCCCAGCTCTGCCTGATCGTCTGGGCCTTCTGCGGCAGAGCGGTAAACCGAATCTTTCGCACTCCCGCCTCGCTGGTTTGGTTTCAGCGGGTAATGGCGCTGTGCCTGCTGATCTCCGCGTGGGCAGGGCTGCTGCTCTGATATCAGGTCAGCGCACCGCCCATACGGCACTGGGCAAAGCGCAGAATGTCTTCTGCCAGCCGGTAGGCGGTATCGACGTCTACCTGGCTGCGATTGACCAGCATCCGGCTGAGGCAGCCCTCCAGCACCAGCTCCATCTGTTTCGCGACCATCGCCGGATCGTCCACCTCCAGCGAGGTTAGCAGCTCGTGGGTATAGGCGTACGCCGCGCTCTTTTGCTGATCCGCCAGCTGATGGATAGGGTGGGCCGGATCCGGATAGATAGTGCAGGCGGCAATGAACAGGCAGCCCGGATAGCGGTGGTTAGTCACGCACTCGGTAAGCGCCGTGTAGCGAGCCAGCAGCTTCTGCTCTTTGCTCAGCTCGTCGTTTAACAGCATCTGCCTGCGCCAGGCATCAACCTGCTGGCTGAGGTGGCGCAGCGCATCGTAATGCAGCGCCTCTTTATCGGGCCAAAAGCGCAAAAACTCGTCCAATGGATAATTAAGACGTTCGGCGATAATTTCGGGCGTCGTGGCAGCAAGGCCTTCGATCTCAAGCCACTGCAATGTTTTCCCTAAGACGTCTTCACGTTGCACGGTGTTCTCCTGCGTTTTTAGAACCATTTTTCCACTCCTGGTGTAGTTTATGGCTGGCGATTGCGCAAATGTCTACTAAATGCTTCCGCGTCCATAAATCCTGCCACCCGTTGCGCAGGCTGCGCGTTGCCCTGGGCGTCAAAGAACAGAATTGTCGGCAGGCCCGGCACGCCAAGGTGGCGAAGCAGGGCGGCATCCTCGGCGCTGTTGGCGGTCACATCCGCCTGCAGCAGCACCGTCTCCTTCAGCGCCGCCTGTACCTGCGGATCGCTGAAGGTGTACTTCTCAAACTCTTTACAGGCCACGCACCAGTCGGCATAGAGATCGAGCATCACCGGTTTGCCCCTTGCCTGCGCCAGGGCCTGGTTTAGCTCATCCACGCTGGCGATGCGGGTAAAGTTAAGTTGCGTATGCGGAGCAGAGGCACTAACGCCAAACGCCCAGTCCTGTAGGGGTTTCGCGCTGACCAGCGCCGCACCCAGCAGGACGATCTGTAGCACACGTATTTCGCGCCGGGTACCCGTCAAACAGGTGATAAATGCCCAGCCGAAAAACGCCACGCCGAGCAGCGACCAGAGGCGCAGGCCCCACGTCTCGCCTACTATACGTTCCAGCAAAAACACCGGCAGGGCAAGGATCGCAAAGCCAAAGGCGATTTTGACCTGCTCCATCCACGGCCCGCTTTTCGGCAGCAGACGGTTGCCGAACAGGGTCACCAGGATCAGCGGAATACCCATGCCGAGCGCATAGAGGTAGAGCGTACCGCCGCCGAGCCACAGATTACCGCTCTGGGCAATATAGAGCAGAATGGCGCTGAGCGGCGCGGTGGTGCAGGGGGAGCAGATCAGCCCGGCGATGGCTCCCATCGCAAAGACGCCGCCCGGCGAGCCGCCCTGCTGGCGGTTGCTCATCAGGCTCAGGCGCGTTTGCAAAGATGACGGCAGCTGGAGCGTGAACAGGCCAAACATCGACAGCGCCAGCAGGGTGAAGATCGCCGACAGCCCGATCAAGACGTATGGATGCTGGAGCGCCGCCTGAAACTGTAGCCCGGCGGCGGCTACGACCAGGCCTAGGGCGGTATAGGTGAGGGCCATGCCCTGCACGTAGAGCACGGTCAGCAGCAGCGCACGTCCGGTAGAGAGGCGCGCTTTGCCCCCCAGCACGATCCCAGAGATGAGCGGGTACATCGGCAGTACGCAGGGGGTAAAGGCGATGCCAATCCCGATCAACAGCGCCCACAGCGCCGAGAAAGGCAGCGTAGGTGCGGCCAGATCAGGTGCGGGTTGCTCCGGCGCGCTCTGCGCCAGCGGCTGCACCGCACTGACCGGTACGATTTTGGTCTCCGGCGGATAACAGAAGCCTGCCGCCGCGCAGCCCTGGTAGGTCACGGTTAAGGTCGCCGCTTTATCGGCCGAGCGCACCGTCAACGGCAGACTGAGCCGCTGGCGATAGATTTCGCTGGTGCCGAAGAACTCATCTTTGTGGCTCTCGCCCTTCGGGAGCTGGAGCGGGGCGATATCCGCCTGCGCGGGCGTGACGCTGATCTGCTGGCGATAGAGGTAGTAGCCCTCTTTGATCTGCCAGTTAAGCGTCAGGTCGTGCTCATTTTGCTGAAAGTCGAAGGTAAACGCGCTGTCAGCGGGAACAAACTTCGCGGAGCCGGGTGCGTCAAACAGCCCGGCAAAGGCGGGCGTACTGCAAAGCAGCAGGATTAGCGTAAGGATGCGTTGAGCCATGAGAGGTAGTCGTTGTCTCCATGTGCGACGGGCAGCACTAATAATTCAGGGGTCTGATAGGGATGATGCGATTTCAGGCAGGCCAGCAGCGCCTCCTGATGCGCAGTTGTGCTTTTCAGCAGCATCTGGACCTCGTACTCCTGCTCCAGCTTGCCTTCCCAGTAGTAGAGCGAGGTGGCACCGGGCAGGATCGTGACGCAGGCGGCGAGCTTATCTGCCAGCACTTTGGCCGCCAGGTCCTGGGCGGTGGCTTCATCCGGGGCGGTACAGAGCACAACGACGGCATCAGGCGTATTCATCGGCAATCTCGTATCAGACGAAAAAAGCCACTATAGCACGCCGCTGGCGGGGGATTAATCAACCGGGCCGCCAGGCAGCCCGATTTTAACGACATTTACAACACCAGACCACCAATAGCGAAGCCCAAAATGACGCACAGGGCGATGGCGATCACGCCGGGGATCAGGAAGGCGTGGTTAAAGACATATTTGCCGATGCGGGTCGAGCCAGTGTCGTCCATCTCCACTGCCGCCAGCAGCGTCGGGTAGGTGGGCAGCACAAACAGCGCCGACACGGCGGCGAACGAGGCGATAGCGGTCAAAGGGCTGACGCCGAGCAGCAGCGCGGCGGGCATCAGCGCTTTGGTGGTCGCCGCCTGGGAGTAGAGCAGGGTGGCGGCAAAAAAGAGCACCACCGCCAGCAGCCACGGATAGCTGTGCAGCAGGTCGCCCGCCACGCTCTGGATATCTTCAATGTGGCTCTTCACAAAGGTGTCACCGAGCCAGGCTACGCCCAGCACGCAGATACAGGCGCTCATCCCGGATTTAAAGGTTCCGGCGTTGAGTATCTCGCCGGTGTCCACCTTGCAGCTCAGGCAGATCAGCGTGGCGATGGTAAGCATGAAGACCACAATCGCCTCGTTGCGCGGCAGCACTGGATTGGTAATCAGGCCTACCGTCGGGCTGATGATGGTGGCATAGATCATCACCGAGACGATGCCGATCAGAAACAGCATTACCGAGCGTTTGGCGTGTGGCTTAAGCTGAAACACCTGGTTGCCGCGCAACTTAACCTCACCCTTGGCCAGTCGCTGCTGGTAGACCGGATCGTCCTTTAGCTCTGCGCCAAGGAAGTTACACACCACGGCGGTAAGCATGATGGCGATCAGGGTGACCGGAATACAGATTGCCAGCAATGTCAGGTAGCTAACGCCCAGCGGCTCAAGGATGCCGGCGAAAAACACTACCGCCGCCGAAATGGGCGAGGCGGTGATAGCGATCTGCGAGGCCACCACGGCGATAGAGAGCGGGCGAGAGGGGCGGATGCCTTGCTCTTTTGCCACCTCGGTGATCACCGGCAGCGTGGAGAACGCGGTGTGCCCGGTACCGGCGAGAATGGTCATAAACCAGGTCACCAGCGGCGCGAGAAAGGTGATGTGTTTGGGGTGACGGCGCAGGAGGCGCTCCGCCAGGCTGACCAGGTAGTCCATTCCCCCGGCGACCTGCATGGCGACAATGGCAGCGATCACCGCCATGATGATCTCAATAACGTCAAAAGGGATCGCGCCGGGTTTGATCTGGAAAAAGAGCGTCAGGATGAGTACGCCAAGCCCACCGGCAAAACCGATGCCGATCCCACCGAGTCTGGCACCCAAGTAAATGGCCAGCAGGACAATCACAAGCTCCGCAGCAAACATAATTGGCTTCCTTGATGTGTTTACAATTTGATATTGGTTTGTTGAATTTTAGTAGCGTCTATAAACAAAAAGGCACGTCATCGCTGACGTGCCTTTGAGGTCTTACCCGGTTAAAGGGTTACTGTTCGTTTTCATCCGTATACCGTTTTGCTTTATAAGCCGGGTGCATCAGGTTTTGCGCCGAGAAGATATCATCCAGCTCCGCCTCGGTCAGCAGGCCACGCTCAAGCACGACCTCACGCACGCTCTTGCCCGTTTCAGCACAGATTTTACCCACAATATCGCCATTATGGTGGCCGATAAACGGATTGAGATAGGTGACGATGCCAATTGAGTTATAGACGTAGCTTTCACATACCGCTTTGTTGGCAGTGATGCCGTTGATGCATTTCTCCAGCAGGTTATAGCAGGCATTGGTCAGGATGTGGATTGACTCAAACATCGCCTGGCCGATGACCGGCTCCATCACGTTGAGCTGTAGCTGGCCCGCTTCAGAGGCCATCGTTACCGTGATGTCGTTACCAATAACCTTGAAGCAGACCTGGTTTACCACCTCTGGCACTACCGGGTTCACTTTAGCGGGCATGATAGAGGAGCCAGCCTGCAGCTCCGGCAGGTTGATCTCGTTCAGGCCAGCGCGCGGGCCGGAGGAGAGCAGGCGCAGGTCGTTACAGATTTTGGAGAGCTTGACCGCCAGGCGCTTCAGCGAGCTGTGGACCATAACATACGCCCCGCAGTCGGAGGTGGCTTCGATCAGATCTTCCGCCGGGACGACCGGCAGGTTGCTGACTTCCGCCAGCTTCTGCACCGCCAGCTGTTGATAGCCGTCCGGGGTATTCAGCCGGGTGCCGATTGCCGTTGCGCCGAGGTTGACCTCCAGCAGCAGCTCCGCGGTGCGCAGCAGGTTGCGCGTCTCTTCGTTGAGCAGGACGTTAAAGGCGTGGAACTCCTGGCCCAGCGTCATCGGCACGGCATCCTGCAGCTGGGTGCGGCCCATTTTGAGGATGTCTTTGAACTCAACGGCCTTGTTCTGGAACCCTTCTCCGAGCTGATTAATGGCGTCCACCAGCTTAACGACAGAGGCGTAGACCGCGATGCGGAAGCCGGTCGGGTAGGCGTCGTTGGTGGACTGGCACTTGTTGACGTGGTCGTTCGGATTCAGGTACTGGTAGTCGCCTTTCTGGTGGCCCATCAGCTCAAGGCCAATGTTTGCCAGCACTTCGTTGGTGTTCATATTCACGGAGGTACCCGCGCCGCCCTGGTAGACGTCGACCGGGAACTGGTCCATGCATTTACCATTATTCAGGACTTCATCACATGCGGCGACGATTGCATTCGCCACGCTTTTGGGAATGGTGTGCAGCTCTTTATTCGCCAGCGCTGCGGCTTTCTTTACCATTACCATGCCACGCACAAACTCAGGAATGTCGCTGATTTTGCTGTTGCTGATGTAGAAATTCTCAATCGCTCTCAGAGTGTGGATGCCGTAGTAAGCGTCCGCTGGTACTTCCCTTGTGCCCAACAAATCTTCTTCGATACGAATGCTGTTTAACATGTGAACCTTCTTTTTCAAGCTGCGAATGAATGTACTAAACACACAGTATATCTGGGGTTTTGTGTGTTTGCTGACCGACGATTATTTCCTTAATCGGCCACGTACCCGGGATCATATGCTGATGATAGCGAAATGCCGTAATCTGGATCACTTATTATCGTAGTCGTTGCATTAGTTTTAATAATTTGTGAAATGCATCACCGGCTAAAGATTTTCAGCCAACATGGCATGCAATCCTATTGAATTATGACTATTAAGCACCATTTCAACAGGAAGCACGCCGCAAACCTACAGGAGACGCCAGTGCGCTGGATACCGCTAATTGCTATATTTTTATACGTTTACATTGAAATCTCGATTTTTATTCAGGTCGCCCATGTCTTTGGCGTCCTGCTCACGCTGGTGCTGGTGATCTTTACCTCGGTCATCGGCATGTCGCTGGTGCGCAACCAGGGCTTTAAAAATATTTTGCTGATGCAGCAGAAGATGGCCGCCGGAGAGAGTCCCGCGGCGGAGATGATCAAGAGCGTCTCGCTGATGATTGCCGGGCTGCTGCTGTTACTGCCGGGCTTCTTTACCGATCTGCTCGGCCTGCTGCTGCTGCTGCCGCCGGTGCAAAAGCTGCTGACCCTGCGTTTGCTCCCGCATCTGCGTTTCTCCCGGATGCCGGGCGGCGGGTTTAGCGCCGGGAGCCAGGGCGGCCAGACCTTTGACGGTGAGTACCAGCGCAAAGACGACCAGCGCGACCGTATAGACCATAAAGAAGATAAATAACCGTAGGCCGGGTAAGCGCAGCGCCACCCGGCGTTATTTAATGCACGATGGCGCGCTTGGGTAAAAACCACCACAGCGCCGCCAGCATAATAATGGCGTAGAGGCTCTTCCAGCCCACCATCGCCAGCAGCAGCAGGCAGAGCAGACCGCCCACCGCCGCCAGCGCCCGATAGCGCCCCTTCAGCAAACGACACCCCGCCAGCATGCACAGCAGATAGATCATGATGAAAATGCCGTTGGCATAGATAATCAGCGCATCGAGGTTAATCTCCATTACGTAGATGACCAGCGTGCTGATGATGCAGCAGATCAGCACCGCGTTCAGGGCGTTAAAGGGGATCTGGCGTTTTGAGAGCTGGGCCAGGCGGCCCTGCGGGTTGTACATCGCCTGGGACCAGACCAGACGGGCGAAGCTCTGAATGTAGATGTTAAGGCTGGCGAAGCAGGCCAGATAGCCAATCACACAGGCGACCCACAGCGCCTTCTCACCAAACAGCTGCACCACGATCCCTGGCAGCGAGGCCGCGGCAGCACGATCGGCGCCATAGGCGTTAAAATGCAGCACAATCACCGTACAGGCCCAGTAGACGAAGCCGGCCAGCAGCAGGCCGATCATCAGCGCGCGGGGAAAGTCCCGCTCCGGACGCTTGAATTCAGAAGCCAGGTGGGCAAACGCTTCCAGGCCAACAAAGCACCAGAACATCACCGACAGCGCGGCAAACAGTCCGGAAGCATCGACGTCCTGCGGGGCAGGGAAGGGAATTTCAGCCACGGTGAGATCGCCATACCACCAGACGGCGGCGATCAGCGTCACGATCAGCCCGGCGACCAGGGTTTGCAAATTAGCGCTGGAGCTGGCTCCCCGCGTTCCTACCGCCCATACCAGCAGCAGCGTGCCCAGCTCCGCCATCAGCAGCAGCGGACCGTGCCAGCCAAACAGCGCCTGCCAGAAGCCAGCGGCAATGTGCAGCGCGGCGGGCAGTCCCACCGGGATCACCGACAGAAAGAGCCAGCCCGTGACGCGCTCCAGGCGCGGGCCAAACGCCATGCCAACAAAATGGGCGACGCCGCCCGCGCTGGGGAAGTGCCGTCCAAGCAGGGCGAAGACAATCGCAATGGGAAAAACCAGTACGATCAGCACCGGCCACGCCCACAGGCTGTTGTTGCCTGCCACCAACGCCGCCAGCGCAGGCACGGCAAACACGCCGGTGCCTAATAGTGAGGTTGATAACAGCCCCACGCCCTGAGCCAGTCCCAGCTCCTGTTTTAAGCCACTCATCTATTATTATCCTGCCCCTGTCCAAAGAGCGATGATGGTAACACTTTCACAAATTTTTTTTCGTTAGCCCCTTGAAGGGGTAAAAACCCATCCCCATCTCTCTCGTCACCAGCCGGGAAGCGAAAAGGAACCGGCGTCATCCATAACCGATACTGACTTTCTCAAAGGAGAGCTATCAATGAGTATTCGTCCACTACATGACCGTGTCATCGTCAAGCGTAAAGAAGTCGAGTCTAAATCAGCTGGCGGCATCGTTCTGACCGGTAGTGCTGCTGGTAAATCTACTCGTGGCGAGATCATCGCTGTCGGTAAAGGCCGCATCCTCGAAAACGGATCCGTGCAGCCGCTGGACGTGAAAGTCGGCGACATCGTTATTTTCAACGATGGCTACGGCGTGAAAGCTGAGAAAATCGACGATCAGGAAGTCCTGATCATGTCTGAATCCGACATTCTGGCAATTGTTGAAGCGTAATCCACGCGCGAACTGAACCATACGAATTTAAGGGAAAAAGAAAATGGCAGCTAAAGACGTAAAATTCGGTAACGACGCCCGTGTGAAAATGCTGCGCGGCGTGAACGTGCTGGCAGATGCAGTGAAAGTGACCCTGGGTCCGAAAGGCCGTAACGTTGTATTGGATAAATCTTTCGGTGCACCGACCATTACTAAAGACGGTGTATCCGTTGCGCGTGAAATCGAGCTGGAAGACAAGTTCGAGAACATGGGCGCGCAGATGGTAAAAGAAGTTGCCTCTAAAGCGAACGACGCGGCGGGCGACGGTACCACCACGGCAACCGTACTGGCTCAGGCAATCATCACTGAAGGCCTGAAAGCCGTTGCTGCGGGCATGAACCCGATGGATCTGAAACGCGGTATCGATAAAGCCGTGATCGCCGCCGTTGAAGAGCTGAAAACCCTCTCCGTACCGTGCTCTGACTCCCGTGCTATTGCTCAGGTAGGCACCATCTCTGCTAACTCCGACGAAACCGTGGGTAAACTGATCGCTGAAGCGATGGAAAAAGTGGGCAAAGAAGGCGTAATCACCGTTGAAGAAGGCACCGGTCTGCAGGACGAGCTGGACGTGGTTGAAGGTATGCAGTTTGACCGTGGCTACCTCTCCCCTTACTTCATCAACAAGCCGGAAACAGGCTCCATCGAACTGGAAAGCCCGTTCATCCTGCTGGCTGATAAAAAAATCTCCAACATCCGCGAAATGCTGCCGGTGCTGGAAGCCGTTGCTAAAGCAGGCAAACCGCTGCTGATCGTTGCTGAAGACGTTGAAGGCGAAGCGCTGGCGACCCTGGTAGTGAACACCATGCGTGGTATCGTGAAAGTGGCTGCGGTGAAAGCACCGGGCTTCGGCGACCGTCGTAAAGCTATGCTGCAGGATATCGCTATCCTGACCGGTGGTACCGTGATCTCTGAAGAGATCGGTATGGAGCTGGAAAAAGCGACCCTGGAAGACCTGGGTCAGGCAAAACGCGTTGTGATCAACAAAGACACCACCACCATCATCGATGGCGTGGGCGAAGAAGCGGCAATTCAGGGCCGTGTTGGTCAGATCCGTCAGCAGATCGAAGAAGCAACCTCCGATTACGACCGTGAAAAACTGCAGGAGCGCGTAGCGAAACTGGCAGGCGGCGTAGCGGTAATCAAAGTCGGTGCGGCGACCGAAGTTGAAATGAAAGAGAAGAAAGCCCGCGTTGAAGATGCCCTGCACGCAACCCGTGCTGCGGTAGAAGAAGGCGTGGTTGCCGGTGGTGGTGTAGCGCTGATCCGCGTAGCAAGCAAACTGAGCGAGCTGCGTGGCCAGAACGAAGATCAGAACGTCGGTATCAAAGTTGCGCTGCGCGCAATGGAAGCACCGCTGCGTCAGATCGTGCTGAACTGCGGTGAAGAGCCGTCTGTTGTTGCCAACACCGTGAAAGCGGGTGACGGTAACTACGGTTACAACGCGGCCTCCGAAGAGTACGGCAACATGATCGACATGGGTATCCTGGATCCGACTAAAGTGACCCGCTCTGCTCTGCAGTACGCGGCCTCCGTTGCCGGTCTGATGATCACCACCGAGTGCATGGTGACCGACCTGCCGAAAGCTGACGCGCCTGACTTAGGCGGCGCTGGCGGTATGGGCGGCATGGGTGGTATGGGCGGCATGATGTAATGCCCCTTCCTGCCCAGAATGATGTGGGCGGGCATCCGTCATAAAGAGAAACCCTCGGGCAGAAATGTCCGGGGGTTTTTCTTTTGGTCATCTTTTTAGTATAAGGTTTAGACACGGACAGGTTGTGTCCAGCTGATAAGAACGAGGAATAAAATGCGCATGAAAGTTTCTGCAGGGATCGTAGGTGCGGCACTGCTGCTGGCGGGCTGTAGCTCTGGCAATACCCTCACCGCAGGCGGACAGAGCGTTCGCTTTGTTGAAGATAAGCCGGGCGCGGAGTGTCACTATATCGGCACCGCGACAGGCAAGCAGAGCAACTGGCTCTCTGGCCAGCACGGTGAAGAGGGTGGCTCCATGCGCGGCGCGGCCGTTGCGCTGCGTAACCACGCCGCCGAGATGGGCGGCAATGTCCTCTACAGCGTGACCAGTCCGACTCAAGGCTTTATGTCGAGCTTCGTCCCGACCGCCAGCGAAATGAACGGCCAGGTCTACAAGTGTCCGAACTGATGTTAATGGCCGCGTAGGCCCGGTAAGCGTAGCGCCACCGGGCATAGCTATGCCGACCCTGCAACGCCGGGCGGCACTGCGTTTGCCCGGCCTACGTGGGCACGGGCGGTTTATCGACCCAACAACGCGTTAACTCTGGCGCAGCTGTAGATCCAGCGGCGTCTTGCTCGGTTCGCCGCCGATCTCCCGCGCCAGCCGCGGCACCATATAGCCCGATACCAGCGTCAACAGCTCGCGCATAATCTGGCGGGCTTCATCATCCGTCACCATAAAGTGCGCCGCGCCCTGAACCTTATCCAGCACGTGCAGATAGTAGGGCATCACGCCCGCATCAAACAGCGCGTTGCTGAGATCCGCCAGCGTCTGGGCACTGTCGTTAACGCCGCGCAGCAGCACGCTCTGGTTAAGCAGCGTTACGCCCGCGGTGCGCAGCGTCACCATCGCCTGGCGAAACGATGCATCAATCTCCTGCGCATGGTTAATGTGGTTAACCAGCAGGATCTGCAAGGACGAGCGGGCAAAGCGTGACGCCAGCGCGTCGGTGATGCGAGCCGGGATGACAATCGGCAGCCGACTGTGAATGCGCAGGCGCTTAACGTGCGGGATCGCCTCCAGCTGGGTCAGCAGCCAGTCCAGCTCATGATCTTTCGCCATTAGCGGATCGCCGCCGGAGAAAATAATCTCATCCAGCTCTGGGTGCGCGGAGATATAGTCCAGCGCGGCCTGCCAGTTGCGCTTGTTGCCCTGGTTATCAGCATAGGGGAAGTGGCGACGGAAGCAGTAGCGGCAGTTTACCGCACAGCCGCCCTTCACCAGCAGCAGAGCGCGGTTACGGTACTTATGCAGCAGTCCGGGCACCACGCTATGCTGCTCATCAAGCGGATCGGTGCTGAATCCGGGAGCGGCAACAAACTCCTCTTGCGAGGTAAGTACCTGTCTTAACAGCGGATCGTTGGGGTTTCCCCGCTCCATTCGCGCGACAAATGCGCGAGGGACGCGCAGGGCAAACAGGCGTTTCGCCGCCCGTCCTGCCAGCAGATTTTCATCGGCGTCTATCTTTAACAGACGCAGTAGTTCATCCGGATCGGTAATTACATCGGCAAGTTGTACTAACCAATCTTCTCTGGATGGGGTATTTAGGGTTACAATATGCGCCATTTTGTGGCTTAGCTACCAGTTATCAATTTCAGAGGGCCTTATGGCGACTTACTATAGCAACGATTTTCGTGCTGGTCTTAAAATCATGATGGATGGCGAACCGTATGCGGTTGAAGCCAGTGAATTCGTTAAACCGGGTAAAGGCCAGGCTTTCGCCCGCGTTAAGCTGCGCCGCCTGCTGACCGGCACCCGCGTTGAGAAAACCTTCAAATCTACCGACTCCGCTGAAGGCGCAGACGTTGTAGATATGAACCTGACTTACCTCTACAACGACGGTGAGTTCTACCACTTCATGAACAACCAGACCTTCGAGCAGCTGGCTGCCGATGCAAAAGCGGTTGGCGATAACGCGAAGTGGCTGCTGGATCAGGCCGAGTGCATCGTGACCCTGTGGAACGGCCAGCCTATCGCTGTTACCCCGCCGAACTTCGTCGAACTGGAGATCGTTGAAACCGACCCAGGTCTGAAGGGTGATACCGCAGGGACCGGCGGCAAACCGGCTACCCTCTCTACCGGTGCCGTCGTTAAGGTTCCGCTGTTCGTACAGATTGGCGAAGTGATCAAAGTTGACACCCGCTCTGGCGAATACGTTTCCCGCGTGAAGTAATTTATGCGCTAAGCCTGTCGGCGTGGCTCCTGCTGCGCCGACGGTTTTTCTACCGTCCCCTGCGCTGCCTCTCTCCGCTCGAATTTTCTTAAAAAATCCTCCTCTTCCGCCATTTTTTTGGAATTTGTCTATGCTTAAGTTGCTATACACAAATAACTTAGGCTTTAAAGGAAGATATTATGGTTAAGAAAACAATTGCAGCGATCTTTTCTGTTCTGGTGCTTTCTTCAGCATTAACCGCCTGTAACACCACCCGTGGCGTTGGTGAGGATATCTCTAGCGGCGGTAGCGCTATCTCTGGCGCAGCAACTAAAGCCCAGCAGTAATCAGGGACGGTACGGCTGCTGGCCGTACCGTTAACTTACCCCTTCCGGCAGCGACAGGAATGGCGTAAAGCGATTACACATCCCCAGCTTCATCCGAATATTGCGCTTGTAGGTGTAAACGGTTTTTCCGTTAATCCCGAGACGGCTGGCAATAGAGTGATGCGTTGTCCCCTCCATCCATAGCGACAGCACCTTTTCTTCCTGACGCGTAAGCAGCGGCGCAGCGGCCTGCGGCTCGGCATACTCAGGACGTGCGAGCAGCACGGCATCTATAGCCTGTGCAAGCTCATTCAGCGGATCGGTTTTTGCCAGACGGGCGGCGATCGGAAACTGCTGGCAGTAGTTCTCCATGTCGGCGTCATGACCCGATTGAAATAGAATAAGCTTGCTACGATCGCTACAGGCCATGAGCAGCGATGAGAGCTGTTGAACATGGTGCAAATCGCCGGCAAAACCGTAGAGATCGGCAATAACCAGATCCGGCTGCCACTGCATGGCATGCTCTTTTGCCAACATCAGGTTGTTTAGCCCGGTAACGACAACGGGAGTGGAAATTAAACCAGCTTGATTGAGCCATATCTCCAGCCCTAAACGGGTGAAATAACAACGGTCAATCAAAAGAATTTTCAGCATGTCTTTATTCGCAGTCAGGATAGTGGTGACGGCTTGCTGCTAGCAGAAAGCACACCATCATAGGGGGGAGCGTTAAAGAATAAATGCGGGAACTCCGCTGCTAACTGCCTCTATTTCTTGCTTTAACGAGGCAAATCACAGGGGTTTATGAAAAAGTTGAAAAACAGCGCACCCCAGGCGACAATTCTTTCTTCACCTCAGCCTTGCGGGACGACCCACAAGCGCCATGTTTCACCGGGGACGGCCCCACAGTCGGGAGCCTGTTATGTCCTGGTTTATTCTGTTTATTGCGGGTTTGCTTGAAGTTGTCTGGGCTATTGGCCTGAAGTACACCCACGGTTTTACCCGTCTCATTCCCAGCCTTATTACCGTCAGTGCGATGATCGTCAGCATTATGATGCTGTCATGGGCCATGAAAACCCTGCCGGTCGGTACCGCCTACGCCATCTGGACTGGCATCGGGGCGGTTGGCGCGGCTACGGCAGGTATTCTGCTGCTAGGCGAGTCAGCTAGCCCGGCGCGGATCGTCAGCCTGGTGCTGATCGTTGCCGGGATTATTGGCCTGAAGCTCAGCACCCACTAGCGGTTCTGCGGCACCCAAATTAACTTCTCTACGGCAAAGCCCTGGCGAGTGGCGGTATCCAGCAACTGCTGTTTTACCTTGTCAGGGATAGTACGGGTGCGTGACAGGATCCACAGGTAGTCACGGTTCGGACCGCAGACCAGCGCATGCTGATAATCTTTATCCAGGGCGATCACGTTATAGCCGCCGTAGAAGGGTCCAAAGAAGGAGACCTTCAGCGCGGCGCGATCCGGGCTACCGGTAAAGTAAGCCTTGCCGTCGGTGGACTGCCACATTCCCCGTGAAGGGTTGTAGCCTTTGTTGATGACGTTCAACCCGCCATCGTCGCGCAGCGTATAGGTGGCGGTGACGTTAGTCAGCCCGCGCTCAAAGCGATGGTCGAGGCGAGCGATCTCATACCAGGTACCGATATAGCGTTTGGCATCGAAATGCTCGACAACCGTCACGCCAGAGGGCGGAGTAGGGGAGCTACAGGAGACCACGACAAAGGCAGCGGCAACGGCGGCAACAATAGGTAGCAGACGCATGGTATTTTCCTTACAGGCTTTTTGCTAAGTGTAGAACCCGGCTAAAGAAAATCTATTTTTGCAGCAGAAGATATTTGTAGAATGCGATGCCCGACAGCGTTGCACCGGGCATCGACGGTGTTAAAGGGCGATCGCGCCGATCAGCGTGACGACGCTTAAAATGGCCGCCAGGCCATAAAATACCCATTTGCCGTGGTGAACGTGGATTTTAAGATCGTGCATGCCGTGATGTATGCGGTGCAGGCCGCACCACAGCGGCAGGACAATCATCAGAAAGATAAATGCCCGCCCTACAAGGCTTTGCGCAAAGGCCAGCACGCGATCGTAGCCTAACGCCTCGCCCGGATAGAGCCCGAGCGGCAGCAGGATGCCAACCAGCAGCACGATGACCGGCGCGACGATAGCGCCCCACATGCCGCCTGCGCCAAAAAGGCCCCAGAATACTGGTTCGTCAGCGCGTTTTGGGTTTGGGTTAATCATGAGGCCTCCTTACCAGAAAAGTGCAATAAACAGGATCGCCAGGCTGACCAGCGCCGTAACGGCCCATAGCGCCCTGATGATTGGCTGCGATCCCAGCTTCTCACCCTTCACAATGAGGGTGGCGGCTTTTGGTGCCAGCTCAAACCAGGTTTTGGTGTGCAGCAGCGCGGCGGCAAGGGTTAGCAGATTCAGGATAATCACGACCGGATTTTGCAAAAAGCCGACAAAGCCCGCCCATGACTCCGGGCCATGCTTCAGCGCAAACAGGCCGTAGATCAGAACGATGCTGAACCAGACCGTGGGCAGGGAGGTGCCTTCGCGCAGCATGTAGAAGCGGTAAAAGGGCAGGCTTTTCCACCAGCCTGACGGCATCGGCTGCACCCAGGGTTTACGTTTCGTTGTCATCGTGCGCTCCTTAGCGTGGTTTCAGGGTGGCGATCAGAAAGTCTTTTGAACTCGCGACCTTACCCTGCTGAATGGCCGCCGCCGGATCGACATGCTTCGGACAGACTTCCGAGCAGTAGCCGACAAAGGTACAGCTCCAGACGCCGTTCTCGCCGTTCAGCTGCGCCATGCGGTCCCGTTTGCCGTGATCGCGGCTGTCTTCGTTATAGCGATGGGCCAGGGTAATCGCCGCCGGGCCGATAAACTCCGGGTTCAGGCCAAACTGCGGGCAGGCGGCATAGCACAGCCCGCAGTTGATGCAGCCGGAGAACTGGTGGTACTTCGCCATCTGGGCTGGCGTCTGCCGGTTAGGCCCCTGCTCTGGCGTACGGGAATTGCCGATGATATAGGGCTTGATCGCCTCCAGGCTTTCAATAAAGTGGGTCATATCCACGACCAAATCGCGCTCTATCGGGAAATTGCCCAGCGGCGCGACCTTGATGCCCTTTGTGTAGTCACGCAGAAAGGTTTTACACGCCAGCTTCGGCACGTTGTTTACCATCATGCCGCAGGATCCGCAGATGGCCATCCGGCAGGACCAGCGGTAGCTCAGGTCGGGCGCGAGGTTATCTTTGATGTAGCCCAGCGCGTCCAGCAGCG
The DNA here is from genome assembly GCF_032052675.1 of Pseudescherichia sp. Lineage (NCBI taxonomy): Bacteria > Pseudomonadati > Pseudomonadota > Gammaproteobacteria > Enterobacterales > Enterobacteriaceae > Pseudescherichia > Pseudescherichia sp. Next base: position 11,233 of record NZ_DAMBWA010000022.1, on the reverse strand, counting down.
AGGTCTGTTCATCGTAGGGCACCTCATAAAATACGCTGTGCGGGGCGGAGTCGATCTCTGGGTTGTAGCGCACCACCTCAACGTTCAGGTTTTTCATCTCAGCCATTCGCCTTCTCCTTGTTCTCGGTGGCTTCCGCCTCCCCACCGTAGACGCGTTTCGCCGGCGGCAGGGTGGTGATGTTGACATCGCTGTAGTCAAGGCGTGTGGTGCCGTCGGCATCGCGGAAGGCGAGGGTGTGTTTCAGGAAATTAACGTCGTCACGCTCGGTGCAGCCCTCGTCCAGACGCTGGTGCGCCCCGCGCGACTCTTTGCGGGCCAGCGCGGAGTGGGCCATACACTCGGCGACGTTAAGCCCGTGTCCCAGCTCAATGGTGTAGAGCAGCTCGGTATTAAAGACGCTGGAGGTGTCGGTTACGCGCACGCGCTTGAAGCGCTCCTGCAACTCGGCCAGCTTGTCGACGGTTTTCTGCATCAGCTCCGGCGTTCGGTAAATGCCACAGCCCTCCTCCATCGAGAGGCCCATCTCATCGCGGATCGTCGCCCAGCTCTCGTTGCCCTGCTGGTTAACCAGCGCTGTCAGGCGCTGCTCAACATCCACGGCCTGGGCGGTCAGGGCACTATCGGCAGCGGTACCCACGGCGCGCGAATGCGCAATAGCGCGCTCTCCGGCCAGACGACCAAACACCACCAGCTCCGCCAGCGAGTTTGAGCCGAGGCGGTTGGCGCCGTGCAGACCGACCGAGGAGCACTCGCCCACGGCAAAGAGCCCTTTAATGCGGGTCTCGCACTGGCTGTCGGTCTCAATACCGCCCATCGTGTAGTGGGCGGTCGGACGAACCGGGATAGGATCTTTCACCGGATCGACGCCGACATAGGCTTTAGCCAGCTCGCAGATAAACGGCAGACGCTCAAGGATTTTCTTTTCCCCGAGGTGGCGCAGATCGAGATAGACCACGTCACCGCGGGGGGTGGAGAGCGTGTTGCCTTTACGCCACTCATGCCAGAAGGCCTGGGAGACCCTGTCGCGCGGCCCCAGCTCCATATATTTGTTCTTTGGCTCGCCCAGCGGCGTTTCCGGCCCCATGCCGTAGTCCTGCAGATAGCGGTAACCGTTTTTGTTGACCAGAATGCCGCCCTCGCCCCGGCAGCCCTCCGTCATCAGAATGCCGGATCCGGGCAGGCCAGTGGGATGGTACTGGACGAACTCCATATCGCGCAGCGGCACACCGTGGGCCAGCGCCATGCCCATGCCATCGCCGGTCACAATCCCACCGTTGGTGTTATAGCGATAGACGCGTCCTGCGCCGCCGGTGGCCATTACCACCGCATTGGCGCGGATCTGCATCAGGGTGCCTTCCATCATATTCATGGCAACCAGGCCGCGAACCTGCCCGTCATCCTCAAGAATATCCAGGACAAAGTGCTCATCGAAGCGCTGGATCTGCGGAAACTGGAGAGAGGTCTGGAAGAGGGTGTGCAGCATATGGAAGCCGGTCTTATCGGCGGCGAACCAGGTGCGTTCAATCTTCATTCCGCCGAAGCGGCGCACGTTGACGCTGCCGTCGGGACGACGGCTCCACGGGCAGCCCCATAGCTCAAGCTGGGTCATCTCTGTCGGACAGTGGCGGACAAAATAGTCGACCACATCCTGCTCGCACAGCCAGTCGCCGCCGGCTACGGTGTCGTGAAAGTGGTACTCAAAGCTGTCGTGATCCTGTGCGACGGCAGCGGAACCGCCCTCGGCTGCCACGGTGTGGCTGCGCATAGGATAGACCTTTGAGACAAGGGCGATTTTCGCATTGGGATCCGCCTGGGCGGCCGCTATAGCAGCGCGTAAACCCGCACCGCCAGCGCCGATAACGACGAGATCGGCTTGAAAAGTGTGCACGACATTCCTCCAGATTGGCTGTAAACAGTTCCACTGCTCCTTTATGGGGACGCCAGTATAACCGTAGGGATCCAAGGGAAATTTGATGTGTTCGATTTTTTTGCCGATCTTTGCAGCTGTTTTTTGTTCTGGCGCGTCACGAAAAAGGGTTCTCATTGCGTAAATTTGCCGCACAGAATTTGTCTCCAGGTCGCCCGTCGAGTAGACTTCGTGCCCTTGTCTGACATCGGAGAACACACCATGAGTGAAACGGCAGCCTGGCGGCCGAGCGCATCTATTCCTAACCTGCTGAAACGCGCAGCAATAATGGCTGAGATCCGCCGTTTCTTTGCCGATCGCGGCGTGCTGGAGGTGGAGACGCCCTGCATGAGCCAGGCGACGGTAACGGACGTGCATCTGTTCCCGTTTAAAACCCGTTTTGTTGGCCCAGGCCACTCCCAGGGGTTGGATCTCTATCTGATGACCAGCCCGGAGTATCATATGAAGCGCCTGCTGGCCGCTGGCTGTGGGCCGGTATTCCAGCTGTGCCGCAGCTTCCGCAATGAAGAGATGGGGCGCCATCACAATCCTGAGTTCACCATGCTGGAGTGGTATCGCCCGCACTATGATATGTACCGGCTGATGAACGAGGTGGACGATCTGCTACAGCAGGTGCTCGACTGCCCAGCGGCCGAGTCGCTCTCCTATCAGCAGGCGTTTCAGCGTCATCTGGATATCGATCCGCTCTCAGCCGATAAGCAGCAGCTGCGTGACGTGGCGGCAAAGCTGGATCTGAGCAATATCGCCGATCGGGAAGAGGATCGGGACACGCTGCTGCAGCTGCTCTTCACGATGGGCGTTGAGCCACATATTGGCAAAGATCGCCCGGCGTTTGTCTATCACTTCCCGGCAAGCCAGGCGGCGCTGGCGCAGATTAGCACCGAAGATCACCGCGTGGCGGAGCGTTTTGAGGTCTATTTCAGAGGCATGGAGCTGGCGAACGGTTTCCATGAGCTGACCGACGCCCGTGAACAGCAGCAGCGCTTTGAGCAGGATAACCGCAAGCGTGCGGCTATGGGTCTTGAGCAGCAGCCTATCGACTACAACCTGCTGGGCGCGTTAGAGGCTGGCTTGCCGGACTGCTCCGGCGTGGCGCTGGGCGTCGATCGCCTGGTGATGCTGGCGCTGGGTGCAGAGAGCCTGGCCGAGGTGCTGGCTTTCTCGGTCGATCGCGCCTGATTGTTACTGCCGGGCGGCGTGCTGCTTGCCCGGCCTCCTGTTGTACCGAGATGGTGCAAAATAAAATATTACTTTTTGTGCTAATTGCCCGCTTCATCTTTTGCTTTCCCTCCTGAAGTCACAATTTAAAGCTACCGCTTTGTTACTATCCAGCCGTTCGTTTGGGTAATTTTTTTACCCTCTCTCTTTCACCAGACAACATGGATAGATCTATGAGCGACAATCTTAAAAAGATGAGCCTGATGGGGCTTGTTCTCATGATATTTACATCGGTTTTTGGCTTCGCTAACAGCGCCAGTGCGTTTTACCTGATGGGGCACAGCGCCACACCCTGGTATATTTTTGCAGCTCTGTTCTTCTTCATTCCCTTTGCCTTGATGATGGCTGAGATGGGCGCCGCCTACCGTAAAGAGGAGGGCGGCATCTACTCGTGGATGGAGAACAGCGTCGGCCCACGCTACGCCTTTATCGGCACCTTTATGTGGTTTTCATCGTACGTTATCTGGATGGTCAGCACCGCCGCGAAGGTGTGGGTTCCCTTCTCCACGTTTATCGTGGGTGCAGATATGACGCAGCGCTGGCATGTCGCTGGCCTGCAGCCCACTCAGGTGGTAGGTATTCTGGCCGTCGTCTGGATGGTCGTAGTCACCTTTGTGGCGGCAAAAGGTATTAATAAAATTGCCAAAGTGACCGCCGTCGGCGGGATTGCCGTGATGTGTCTCAACCTGGTGCTGCTTCTTGCCAGCATCGCTATTTTACTCCTCAACGGCGGGCATTTTGCCGAGGCGATCAACTTCACCGCCTCACCGAACCCAGGCTACCACTCCGATCTCTCCATGCTGTCGTTTATGGTTTTTGCCCTGTTCGCCTACGGCGGCATTGAGGCGGTAGGCGGCCTGGTGGATAAGACCGAAAACCCCGAGAAAAACTTCGCTAAGGGCATCATCTTTGCCGCGATTGTTATCTCCATTGGTTACTCCCTTGCTATCATTCTGTGGGGCGTCAGCACGAACTGGCAGCAGGTGTTAAGCACCGACTCGACCAACCTTGGTAACATTACCTACGTACTGATGGAGAGCCTGGGCGCAACGCTGGGCAACGCGCTGCATCTGTCGCCTGAGGCAGCTAGCCTGACCGGCGTCTGGTTTGCCAGAATAACCGGCCTGTCGATGTTCCTTGCCTATACCGGGGCATTCTTTACCCTGATCTATTCTCCGCTAAAGGCGATTGTCCAGGGGACGCCAAAGGAGATGTGGCCCGCGCCCATGACCCGTTTGAATAAGAGCGGCATGCCTGAGACGTCAATGTGGCTGCAGTGCCTGCTGGTGAGCCTGATCATTCTGCTGGTCTCATTTGGCGGCGGCACCGCATCGGCGTTTTATAACAAAGTAACGCTGATGGCGAACGTCTCCATGACGCTGCCATACCTCTTCCTGGCGCTGGCGTTTCCCTTCTTTAAGGCTAAAGCCGATCTGCATCGGCCTTTTGTGATTTTCAAATCCCGCAGTACGACGCTGGTGATGACCGGTGTGGTGGTGCTGCTGGTGGCTTTCGCCAATATCTTTACGGTTATTGAGCCGGTGATTGAGAAAGGGGATTTGAGCAGCGCCCTGTGGATGGCGGGCGGGCCGATCTTCTTCTCGCTGCTGGCGCTGGGGATTTATGAGCGCTATCAGCGGCGCATCAGCCGCGTGGGTGGGTTGTCAACTCGCTAAAAAAACGCCGCAGCGGTTACGCTGCGGCGTGGTGCTTACAGACTGCCCGATGGACGCTGACTGCGTCCGGCAGAGCTTAGCGTTCTGGCGGTGCGTTTGCCGTCGAGCGACTCCAGTCGCATCTGGAACGGCGGGAACGGCAGGTCGATGCCGTGCTCGCGGAAGCCCTGCAGGATCAGCTGATGGATCTCGTGACGCAGCGGCATGCGGTGGCCCATCTCAGCGGCGTAGATACGTAGCTCAAAGAGCTGGATACCCTGCTGTAGATCCACCAGGAAGACCTCCGGCGGTGGGTTATCGATCACCAGCGAGCAGCGCTCAGCGGCGGTGTAGAGCAGCTGAGTCACCTCTTCGCTGTTGGCATCGGAGGGCGCAGGTACGGTAAGCACCACACGCGTCACCGAATCCGACAGCGACCAGTTGATAAACTGCTCGGTGATAAACGCCTTATTCGGCACGATGATCTCTTTACGGTCCCAGTCACTAATGGTGGTGGCGCGGGTGTTGATCTTCGTTACGCTACCGGTGAGATCGCGAATGGTCACGGTATCGCCAATGCGGATCGGCTTCTCAAACAGGATGATCAGGCCAGAGATAAAGTTGGCGAAGATCTCTTGTAAACCAAAGCCTAATCCCACACCGAGCGCCGCGACCAGCCACTGCAGTTTTGACCACTCGATACCGATCATAGAGAAGCCCACCAGGCCACCGAACAGCATCAGCAGATATTTGGTGATGGTGGTGATGGCATAGCCCGTTCCCGGCGTCAGGTCGAGGTGCTGGAGCAGCGCCAGCTCCAGCAGGGCAGGCAGATGACGCACCAGCTGGGTGGTGATGATAAATACCAGAATGGCGATCAGCACCGCGCCGAGGGTGATCGGCTCCAGGCTCTCGACGCCCTGTACCGTCGAGGTAACGTCCCAGAGGGAGATATTCTCCAGGAAGCCAAACGCCGAGTGGATCTCGGACCACAGCACAATCACCGAGAGCAGGGCGATAAGCATCAGAATCGAGCGCACCAGCCGCAGCGACTGGGCGCTGATGGCATCGAGATCCAGCTCGCTTTCATCTACCTCTACCACGCCCTCCGTGCTGGTGGAGTGGGCCTGCTCCTCCTCGCCACGGGCGCGCTGGGCCAGAATCTCTGCCCGGCGGTGTCTTGCACGGTCAAAGGCCAGACGGCGGCGCTGGATCAGCATCCAGCGGCGGATGACGTGATAGACCACCAGCAGCAGGAACCAGATCGCTACCGAGGTCTCCAGCCGGGCCAGCAGCGCCTGGGCAGTCGCCAGATAACCCACGGCTGCCGCCAGCATCGCCGCCAGCGGGGCGCTCAGCAGCAGGTTCCAGAGCATGCGGTTAACCATGTTGTCGCCGCTGCCGGTCTTATCGACATAGAGCGGGATCCCGGCGCGTTTCAGGCTCAGCGTGACCACGGCCAGCGCGCCGCAGATAAGCATAAAGCAGAGACGGCCAAGGGAGCCGGAGAATTCGCGGTCGTTGAGGTTATCAAACATGATCAGCGCCATTATCAGCGGCACGATCAGGCCGATGCTCATCAGGTAGGAGCGCAGGCCGCGTGCGACCCGACTGCGCGGCCAGCCAAAGTGAGCAACAAACAGTCCGGTCGGGCGAGCGAAGGTGGCGCAGATCATCACCACCCACAGCAGCGGCACGGTGGCGGTAACACCATCGCCAATTGCCACCGCCAGCGGGTAGGGCCAGGCGGATCGCAGGCCGTAGCCGAGCGTTGCCCACAGCACCGGCAGCGGGGAGGCCACAAGGATCGACCAGAACACCGTGCGCAGCGTGAGCCAGAAGTGATCCTGCGTCACCTTGCCTACTTTCGCGCTGGAGCGCTCCAGGAAGCGGGTGAAGTGCTTGCGGGAGTAGACGCTGAAGCCCACCAGCACCAGCGCGGCAAACAGCGGTAGCAGCGTCTCCTTGCTGGTCAGCATCATCATAGTTGCCTTGCCGAGCTGGTTAACGGTATCCAGCGAGATGAGGCGACGCAGATCCTGCACAATCTCAATCGGCCAGCTGAGCGTCATCGGGCTGACGTCGGCGGTCCAGAAGAGATAGCGGTGGGTGGCTTCGTTCACCTCTTTCAGCGCATCCTCAAGCTGACTGTTGGAGACCTTCAGCTTGGTCAGCTCAAGGATCAGCGTGTCGCCCCCCTGCAGCAGAGAGGTGAGCAGCTCGCGCTGGGTGCGCAGCTGCGCCTCCAGAATACGGCTCTGCTCGGCGGTTAGCGGCTGGCCGTCCGCCTGGCGGATCTGGCGCAGCTGAGGCTGCTTGTTGAGCAGATCCTCATAGTGCATACGGTGCACCCGCAGCTGGGCCATCTCTGTATCCAGCTGCTGCGGCTTCGGCATCTCCGGCAGCCGGGCCACCTGCGCGCGCAGCGCATCGCCGAGCATGTTGGAGACTCCCAGCCACTGGGACTGCTCGCGCAGCGTATTCAGGGCCTGGCGTACCTGCAACGTCTGGCCGGTTGCCTGCCGCTGCTGGGAGGCAACCAGATCCATCCGCTGGGCCTGCTGGTTAAGCGCCTGCGACAGCTCGCGGTTGATTTTGAACTGGTCAACAATGCCCGCGGGCAGGTTGGCGCTGTTCTCCGCCAGCAGCTCGGTGCTCTCCAGCGCCTGCTCGGCCTCGCGCTGGCGCTGGCTATTGAGATGGTTACGCAGGGCCTGCAGATAGGTATCCAGCTGCTGGGCCTGCTTCTGGGCCAGCTCGGATCGCATCCGCGCCAGCTCCTGGCGGTTGTTCGCCGACAGCTGGGCCAGCTCCAGTTCATCAACCTGAGCCTTGAGCTTGGCAGAGTTGGCCTGCGCGCTCAGGGTCTGCGCCTGGGCCAGCGAGGTGGTGCCGGTCTGGGTACCGATGCGGCGCTCTACCTCGCTTAGCTGACGGCGGGCGTCGGTCTGCTGCTGCGGAAGCTGGCTTAAGGAGTCGTTGATCTCCCGGGCGCGCTCCTGCTCTTGCTGGGCCTGACGCGTCTTTTCCAGCAGCTGGCTGCTCACCTGGAGGATCTCCTGGTTCAGCGCATCGGTGGTAATACCAGCCGGAACGGCTTTCGGTTCGTCGCGCAGGCCGTTGAGCTGGGCACGCAGGGTCTGGGAGAGTTTGGGGAAATCGTCGATGACCTGCTGATACTGTTTGGCGCGCTCAAGGGAGCCGTTACGCTCCTCAAGGGCGTTCAGCGCGGACTGGAGCGCCTCCACGGTTTCCGCCTGCTCGGGTGAGGCGGCGGCCGCTTTAGCCTGCTCCAGCTCCTGGGTGATCTGTTTGGCGTCGGGGATCGTCGCAGCGTACGCCCCCGCGCTGAGGCACCAGGCCATCAGAAATGCGATAATCAGGCGCACGTTGCTATACCTTTGTAAAGTAAACCTTTGTTAGATCAGACCGGGTCTTTGTTGTCGTCTACCAGCGGGTTGGCGTCGTGCTCGGCGTCAATCTCTTCCTGCGGCAGCGGGGTAGGGGTGACGTCTGGGGCAACGGCCTCGGTAGAGTAAGCCAGCGGCTCGCCGATTTTAGTTACTGACAGGCTCTCTAAATGTTCTGCCAGCGCGACGCTGCCCGGTGCGAAGAGGTTGATCACCGTTGAGCCGAGCTTAAAGCGACCCATCTCCTGGCCCTTCAGCAGCGCCACAGCCCCTTCGCTCTCACCTTCCGGCCACGTCCAGCGTTTGATAATGCCTTCACGCGGCGGCGTGATGGTGCCCGCCCAGACGGTTTCGATGCTGCCAACAATGGTCGCACCAACCAGAATTTGCGCCATCGGACCGAATTCAGTATCAAATACGCAGATCACGCGCTCGTTACGGGCGAACAGGTTCGGCACGTTGCGCGCAGTCAGGTGGTTGACCGAGAAGAGATCGCCCGGGACGTAGATCATCTCGCGCAGGATGCCGTTGCAAGGCATGTGGACGCGGTGATAGTCGCGCGGCGAAAGATAGGTGGTCGCGAAGCTGCCGTCGCGGAACTTGTCCGCCAGCAGGTAGTTACCGGCCAGCAGGGCTTCAAGGCTGTAGTGATGGCCTTTGGCCTGCAGCAGCTTATCGTTTTCGATGCGGCCCAGCTGGCTGATCACGCCGTCGGCAGGCATCACCAGCACGCTGGGATCGGTGTTCAGCGGGCGGACTTCGTCGCGCAGCGGGCGGACAAAAAAGTCATTAAAGGTGCGATAGCTGGCGGTATCCGGCTTCTGCGCCTCCTGCATATTGACCTTGTAGTATTTGACGAACAGATCGATGACCAGCTTGGTCAGCCATCCCCCGCGTTTGCTTGCGCCCCAGCCCGCGAGGCGAGTGAGCCACAGTTTAGGCAGAATATATTGAAGCGAAAGTTTAAATGAGTCTAACAAGGTAGCCTCCAGGCTAGTGTTTTGGTCGTTCCTGATCCGCAACGCAGCGGCGGACCCTTGAAAAAAGGGGACGATTTTAGCGATGCTCAGCTTAATTGTCAGTCGTCGGATTCAGAAAAGCTTTTACGCGTTTTTACCTGCGCCATGCTCTCCAGAATGCGGTGATAGTTTTCAAACCGGGTTTCAGCAATCTCACCTCGGTCAACGGCTTCCCGGATCGCACAGCCGGGATCGCTGGCGTGCTTGCAGTCGCGGTATTTACAGTGACCGAGATAGTCGTGGAATTCGACAAAGCCGCGGGTGATTTGTTCCGGCTCCAGGTGCCAAAGACCAAACTCACGCACGCCGGGTGAGTCGATCACATCTCCGCCGTGCGGGAAGTGATAGAGCCGCGCCGCCGTAGTGGTGTGCTGGCCCAGCCCCGAGTTGTCAGAGACATCGTTGGTCAGGATCTCCTCCTGGAGGCCCAGCAGGGCGTTCAGCAGGCTCGATTTACCCACGCCGGACTGGCCGGCAAAGATGCTGATGCGATCGGTCAAGGCCTCTTCCAGCGGTTTTAAACCGTCCTGGGTATGGCTGGAGACCATCAGTACGCGATAGTCAATATGGCGGTAGATATCCATCTGCTCGTTCACAAACGCCATGCTTTCATCATCCAGCAGGTCGATTTTATTGAGCACAATGATCGGTTCCACGTCCAGCGTTTCACAGGCCACGAGATAGCGGTCGATAATGTTAAGCGACAGCTCCGGCAAAATGGCGGAGACAATGACGATCTGATCGATATTGGCGGCGATGGGTTTTACACCGTCGTAAAAATCGGGCCGGGTCAGTACCGATGTGCGCTCATGCACCGCCTCAACGATACCTTTCACGTTGATGCCTTCAGCGGCAGGTTTGCCCGGACGCCAGACCACCCGGTCACCGGTCACCAGCGAGCGAATGGTGCGGCGGATGTTGCAGCGGTGGACGTCGCCGTCGGCGGCTTCAACGTCGGCGTGCATACCAAAACGGCTAATGACAATCCCTTCGGCGGCCTCGCCAAACAGGTTATCGTCGTAGTCCGCCTTCTCCGTAGACGTTTTAAGCCGACGCTGGTGGTTTGCTTTCACACGGCGCTGCTGGCCTTTGGAGAGTTTATTTTTACTCAATCGTACTGACTCCTGGTCGCCCCTGGTGGGCAAAACCTCTATGATAGATGCTAATTTAGATAATTATAGTCGTGCGAGATGGGTGGAAAATAGCATGAGTGCAGATGAAAACAACCTGATTTGGATCGATCTTGAGATGACCGGCCTGGATCCCGAGCGCGATCGCATTATTGAGATCGCAACCCTGGTCACCGATGCCAACCTGAATATTCTGGCGGAAGGCCCGGTGATTGCCGTGCATCAGTCCGACGAACAGCTGGCGCTGATGGATGAGTGGAACGTACGCACCCATACCGGCAGCGGGCTGGTGGAGCGGGTTAAGGCCAGCACCCAGGACGATCGCGCTGCCGAGCTGGCGACCATCGCCTTCCTAAAAGAGTGGGTCCCGGCGGGGACATCCCCTATCTGCGGCAACAGCATCGGCCAGGATCGTCGCTTCCTGTTTAAGTATATGCCAGAGCTGGAAGCCTACTTCCACTATCGCTATCTTGACGTTAGCACCCTGAAAGAGCTGGCTAAGCGCTGGAAGCCAGACGTGCTCAACGGCCTGAAGAAGCAGAATACTCACCAGGCGCTGGATGATATCCGTGAGTCCGTGGCCGAGCTGGCTTACTATCGCGAGCATTTTATTAAGCTGTAAGCAGGATGCCCGGCGGCACAGGCTTGCCGGGCCTACGCCAGGCGACCCGATGTAAAAATGTGCAATGTGACGAATATTGCAGCGGTTGAACTTAATTTCGCAAAATTCGCTTTCAGGGGGGTTGCAGCTAAAAGGATTTCTCGTATAATGCGCCTCCCGTAACGATGAGAAATTCACGTTACGACAGCAACAAGTTTGCGGGAATAGCTCAGTTGGTAGAGCACGACCTTGCCAAGGTCGGGGTCGCGAGT
>NZ_DAMBWA010000021.1:22393-41683 GCF_032052675.1 Pseudescherichia sp. | reverse complement strand
TGGCGCTGCGCTTACCGGGGCTACAAAATCGATACACGACCGGGGCTCCCTGTCGATTCGGGAATGTAGGCCGGGTCAGGCGAAGCCGCCACCCGGCGTTGACCTCGCCTGCATAATTGCACACCGTTCTCCCCGGTGGCGCTGCGCTTACCGGGGCTACAAAATCGATACACGACCGGGGCTCCCTGTCGGTTCGGGAATGTAGGCCGGGTCAGGCGAAGCCGCCACCCGGCGTTGACCTGGCCTACATAATTGCATACCGTTCTCCCCGGTGTCGCTGCGCTTACCGGGGCTACAAGACCGATACACGACCGGGGCACCCTGTCCATTCGGGAACGCTGGCGAAAAAAAACCTCGCCGTAGCGAGGTTCGTGTTAAACAGCAGACCCATTAGCGACGGGCGCGTACGACCTGGTATTTGCGTGTCATATACTCCACCGGCGCGCTCCAGATATGCACCAGTCGCGAGAACGGGAAGAGCAGGAACAGCGTCATCCCCAGTACCAGATGCACGCGGAAAATGAACGCCACGCCGTCAAGATTTGCCGATGCGCCGCCGTGGAAGGTCACAATCGACTGCGCCCAGCCCACCAGCTTCATCATTTCGCTCCCGTCCATATGCTGGGCCGAGAACGGAATCGTCAGCAGGCCAAGCGTACACTGCACCATCAGCAGGGTCAGGATCAGGATATCTGCCGTCGTGGTGGTGGCGCGCACCCGCGGGCTAAAGAGGCGGCGCTTAAGCAGCAGCAGGCCACCCACCAGCGTCATAATGCCGAATATCCCCCCGGCGATCATCGCCAGCTTCTGTTTGACGTCAATCGGCAGGAAAGATTCATACATCCAGTGCGGCGTGAGCATCCCCACCAGATGACCGGCAAAAATCCCGATAATCCCGATGTGGAACAGGTTCGACGCCAGGTGCATCCCTTTACGATCCAGCATCTGGCTGGAGCCTGCCCGCCAGGTGTACTGCCCATAGTCATAGCGCAGCCAGCTGCCGACAAGAAACACCGTACCGGCAATATAGGGATAGATGTCGTAGAAGAACATATTAAGGAACTGCATTATTGCTGTCCTCCGGTTGTGATATTCAAATATTGCGGGGCCACCGCACCGGCAAACCGACGCTGATGAGAGGCGATCTCAGACTCACCGCAGCTCTGGTCAGCGAAGAACTTCACCTGCTCCTCTTCCCAGACGGCATCCAGCGCCTGGGGAGTATCATCCCGGGCTTCACCGGCGATTTTCTCGCCAACCTTCTGTCGATCAACGTCGGTTTTGGCCAGCCGCAGCAGCAGCTCAAACAGGCTGGCATAGCGGCTCTCACGCTGTTGCAGACGGGCGTTGAGCAGGGCCAGAATCGGGGCGATATCTTCCAGCCCCTCCAGCGCGTCGCTCACCGGCAACTGGGCCAGATACTCCAGATAGAGCGGGAGATGATCCGGTAGCTCACGGCGATCGATAACCAGGCCCTGACGCTCATACTGCGCCAGCAGATCCACCATCGCCTGCCCGCGATCGCGGGATTCGCCATGCACATGCTCAAACAGCAGCAGCGAGGTGGCACGGCCGCGATCGAACAGCTCGCTGTAGGCCGCCTGCGCATCCAGCAGATCCTGACTCATCAGGTCACGAATAAAGACCACCAGCTGATGAGCATCCTTAAGCGACAGGTGCTCGCTCTCCGTAAGAGCATCGAACAGCTCCTGCTGATGCTGCCACAGGGCAGCATCCGGATACTCCAGCAGGCGGGAAATCACGACGAGTTCAATCATGGGCGTGGCTCCGTTTTCTTGGTCACATCAACGGCATCAATACGGCGACTGTTAAACAGGTTGAACTTGGTGTCGCTGCCGTGGCAGCCGTCGCCGAAGCTAAAGCCGCAGCCGTTACGTTCCGGGAACGCATCCCGCGCCAGCTCGCGATGGCTGGTCGGGATCACGAAGCGATCCTCGTAGTTGGCAATTGCCAGGTAGCGATACATCTCCTGGGCCTGAGCTTCGCTTAAGCCCACCTCTTCCAGGGCGCGAATATCGTTAACGTTATCCACGGTCTCGGCACGCTTGTAGTGACGCATCGCCAGCATGCGTTTCAGCGCCAGCAGTACCGGCTGGGTATCGCCCGCCGTCAGCAGGTTAGCGAGATACTGTACCGGAATACGCAGGCTCTCGACGTCTGGCAGGATGCCGTTGCTGCCCAGCTCGCCCGCGTCGGCCGCCGACTGGATCGGTGACAGAGGCGGCACGTACCAGACCATCGGCAGGGTGCGATACTCCGGGTGCAGCGGCAGGGCCAGCTTCCAGTCCATCGCCAGTTTCCACACCGGCGATTTCTGCGCGGCGTCAATCACGCTCTGCGGCACGCCATCCTTCAGCGCCTGCGCAATCACCGCCGGATCGTTCGGGTCGAGGAAGACGTCCAGCTGACGCTGGTAGAGATCTTTCTCGCTCTCAACTGCCGCCGCGTTTTCAATGGCGTCCGCGTCATAGAGCAGCACACCCAGGTAGCGGATGCGGCCCACGCAGGTCTCGGAGCAGACGGTTGGCATCCCCGCCTCAATGCGTGGGTAGCAGAAGATGCACTTCTCGGACTTGCCGCTCTTCCAGTTGAAGTAGATTTTCTTGTAAGGGCAGCCGGTGACGCACATCCGCCAGCCGCGGCACTTGTCCTGATCGATCAGCACAATGCCATCCTCTTCACGCTTGTAGATCGCACCGCTCGGGCAGGTCGCGACGCAGGCCGGGTTCAGGCAGTGCTCGCACAGGCGCGGCAGGTACATCATGAAGGTGTTTTCAAACTGCCCGTACATCGCCTTCTGCATGTTCTCGAAGTTCTGATCCTGGCTGCGCTTCTCAAATTCGCCGCCGAGGATCTCTTCCCAGTTCGGACCGCTGACGATCTTATCCATCCGCTGGCCGCTGATTTTTGACCGCGGACGAGCGATAGGCTGGTGCTTGCCCTCTGGCGCGGTGTGCAGATGCTGATAGTCGTAGTCGAACGGCTCGTAGTAGTCATCGATCCCCGGCAGATGCGGGTTGGCGAAGATTTTACCCAGCAGCGTGGCGCGGTTACCCATGCGCGGCTGCAGCTTGCCGTTCACTTTGCGGATCCAGCCGCCCTTCCACTTCTCCTGGTTCTCCCAGTCGTCCGGGAAACCCACGCCAGGTTTGCTCTCAACGTTGTTGAACCAGGCGTACTCTATCCCTTCCCGGCTGGTCCAGACGTTTTTACAGGTGACCGAGCAGGTATGACAGCCGATGCACTTATCAAGGTTCAGCACCATGCCTACCTGTGAACGAATTTTCATTTTGCGCTCTCCTGTACCTGGTCGTTGTTTTCGCCATCTAACCAGTTAATGTTCTTCATCTTACGGACCACCACGAACTCATCGCGATTGGAACCGACCGTGCCGTAGTAGTTAAAGCCGTACGCCAGCTGGGCGTAGCCGCCAATCATGTGGGTCGGTTTCGGACTGATACGGGTGACCGAGTTGTGGATCCCCCCGCGTTGACCGGTGATCTCTGAGCCAGGAATGTTCACGATACGCTCCTGGGCGTGGTACATCATGGTCATCCCGGCCGGTACGCGCTGGCTCACTACCGCACGGGCGGTAAGCGCACCGTTGCTGTTGAAGGCCTCGATCCAGTCGTTATCCTCAATGCCCAGCTCTTTGGCATCCACCTCGCTCATCCAGACGATCGGGCCGCCGCGTGACAGGGTCAGCATCAGCAGGTTGTCGCTGTAGGTCGAGTGGATCCCCCACTTCTGGTGCGGCGTGATGAAGTTCAGCGCCTTCTCAGGATTGCCGTTAGACTTCTCGCCCATCACCGCTTTCACCGAACGGGTGTCAATCGGCGGACGATAGACCAGCAGGCTTTCGCCAAAGTCGCGCATCCACGGGTGATCCTGATACAGCTGCTGGCGGCCGGAGAGCGTGCGCCACGGGATCAGCTCATGCACGTTGGTATAGCCTGCGTTGTAGGAGACATGCTCATCCTCAAGGCCGGACCAGGTCGGGCTGGAGATAATTTTGCGCGGCTGGGCCTGAATATCCCGGAAGCGGATCTTCTCCTCTTCTTTATTGGTCGCCAGATGGGTGTGATCCCGGCCGGTAAACTCGCTCAGCGCTGCCCAGGCTTTAACCGCCACGTGGCCGTTGGTCTCTGGCGCAAGGGTCAGGATCATCTCTGCCGCATCGATAGCGCTATTCAGCATCGGCTGGCCTTTCGCCGGGCCTTCCGCCTTGGTGTAGTTAAGCTTGCGCAGCAGATCCATTTCGCTCTGGGTGTTCCACGCGATGCCTTTGCCGCCGTTGCCTACCTTATCCAGCAGCGGACCGATGGAGGTAAAGCGTTCATAAGTCGCGGGGTAGTCGCGCTCCACCGGGATGATATGCGGCGCGGTTTTGCCAGGGATCAGATCGCACTCGCCCTTTTTCCAATCCTTGACGTCCAGCGGCTGCGCCAGCTCGGCGGCGGAGTCGTGCTGGATAGGCAGGGTCACCACGTCAGTTTCAACGCCCAGGTGACCGATGCACACCTCGGAGAACTTCTGGGCGATGCCTTTATAGATCTCCCAGTCGCTTTTGGACTCCCAGGCCGGATCGACGGCGGCAGAGAGCGGATGAATAAACGGATGCATATCCGAGGTATTCATATCGTCTTTCTCATACCAGGTTGCCGTCGGCAGGACGATATCGGAGTAGAGGCAGGTGCTCGACAGACGGAAGTCGAGGGTCACCACCAGATCCAGCTTGCCGTCGAGGCCATTATCGTGCCACTCGACCTCTTCCGGCTTCACGCCGCCCTGCACGCCCAGATCCTTGCCCTGAATACCGTTCTCAGTACCCAGAAGGTACTTCAGCATGTACTCATGGCCTTTCCCGGAGGAGCCAAGCAGGTTAGAGCGCCAGATGAAGAGGTTGCGCGGATGGTTTTTACCGTTCTCCGGCTGCTCGGCCGCAAAGCGAATCGATCCCTCTTTTAGCGCCTTGACGGTGTAATCCACCGCTGACATGCCCGCCTTTTCTGCTTCAGCAGCGATGCGCAGCGGGTTAGTGCCCAGCTGTGGCGCAGATGGCAGCCAGCCCATGCGCTCGGCGCGGACGTTAAAATCGAGCAGATGGCCGCTGTAGCGGGACTTATCCGCCAGCGGAGAGAGCAGCTCCTGCGCGGTGAGGGTCTCATAGCGCCACTGGCCGGAGTGGTTATAGAAGAAGGAGGTGCCGTTCATATGGCGAGGCGGACGCTGCCAGTCGAGGGCAAACGCCAGCGGCTGCCAGCCGGTTTGCGGACGCAGTTTCTCCTGGCCTACATAGTGCGCCCAGCCGCCGCCGCTCTGGCCGACGCAGCCGCAGAACACCAGCATGTTGATCAGACCACGGTAGTTCATGTCCATGTGGAACCAGTGGTTCAGGCCTGCGCCGACGATGATCATCGAACGACCATGGGTCTTATCGGCGTTATCGGCAAACTCACGGGCGGTACGGATAATATGCGCCCGCGGCACGCCGGTGATTTTTTCCGCCCAGGCCGGGGTATACGCTTTCACTTCGTCATAGCTGGCGGCAGCGTTGGCGTCGCCCAGGCCCCGGTCGAGACCGTAGTTCGCCATCGTCAGATCGTAGACGGTGGTGACCAGCGCGGTGCTGCCATCCGCCAGCTGCAGGCGTTTTACCGGCAGCTTGTGCAGAAGGATATTTTGCAGCTCAACGCGGTTGAAGTGTTCAGACCCTTCGTTACCAAAGTACGGGAAACCTACCTCAGCGATATCATCGTGCCCGCCCAGCAGGCTCAGGCGCAGCTCGGCTTCTGCCCCGCTGGTACCGTCGCGCTGTTCGAGATTCCACTTCCCTTTCTCGCCCCAGCGGAAGCCGATGGAGCCGTTGGGTGCAATCAGCTCGCCGCTGTCATTGCAGGCCACGGTTTTCCACTCGGGGTTGTTCTCCTGGCCGAGGGCGTCCACCAGATCGGCGGCGCGCAGCATGCGGCCTGCGGCGTAGTAGCCATCGCGCTCTTCGAGCATCACCAGCATCGGCATATCGGTATAACGACGCACGTAGTCGGTAAAGTACTGGCTCGGCTTGTCGAGATGGAACTCGCGGAGCATGACGTGGCCCATCGCCATCGCCATCGCGGCATCGGTGCCCTGCTTCGGCGCCAGCCACAGGTCGCACAGCTTGGCGATCTCGGCATAGTCCGGGGTGACGGCAACGGTTTTGGTCCCTTTGTAGCGCACTTCGGTAAAG
The DNA here is from genome assembly GCF_032052675.1 of Pseudescherichia sp. Classification (NCBI taxonomy): domain Bacteria; kingdom Pseudomonadati; phylum Pseudomonadota; class Gammaproteobacteria; order Enterobacterales; family Enterobacteriaceae; genus Pseudescherichia; species Pseudescherichia sp. The sequence goes on along the minus strand of NZ_DAMBWA010000021.1, from coordinate 35,433 downwards.
AAGTGGGCGTCAGGCGTACGGGTCTGCGGAACGTTAGAGCCCCAGGCAATAATGTAGCTGGAGTTGTACCAGTCGGCGGATTCCGGCACGTCGGTCTGCTCACCCCAGGTTTGCGGGGAGGCCGGCGGCAGGTCGCAGTACCAGTCGTAAAAGCTCAGGCAGGTGCCGCCGATCAGCGACAGGTAACGCGCGCCGGAGGCGTAGGAGACCATCGACATCGCCGGGATCGGCGAGAAGCCCGCCACGCGGTCCGGGCCGTAGGTTTTCACGGTGTAGACGTTGGAGGCCGCGATCAGCTCGTTAACCTCTTGCCACGAGGAGCGGACAAAGCCGCCGCGGCCGCGCGCCTGCTTAAAGCTTTTCGCTTTGTCGGCGTCCTCAATAATAGAAGCCCATGCCGCAACCGGATCGCTGTGCTGAACTTTCGCCTCACGCCACATTTTCATCAGGCGTTTGCGCATCAGGGGATATTTCAGGCGGTTAGCGCTGTAGAGATACCAGGAGTAGCTGGCCCCACGCGGGCAGCCGCGCGGCTCATGGTTAGGCATATCTGGACGGGTACGCGGATAGTCGGTCTGCTGGGTCTCCCAGGTGACGAGACCGTTTTTAACGTAGATCTTCCAGCTGCATGAGCCGGTGCAGTTCACGCCATGCGTAGAGCGCACAATTTTATCGTGCGACCAGCGGTTGCGGTATCCATCCTCCCAGTCCCGGTTTGTTTCATGGATCTGGCCATGCCCATCGGCAAAGGTTTCGCCCTTCTGTTTGAAGTAGCGAAACCGGTCCAGGAATTTACTCATCGGGTTTCTCCTGTGTGGAGCCTGCTGGCTCTCTGAAAGCGACATTGCTGCGAATGAGGCGACGTTAACGCGCTGAAAGGACGTGAGAATTGATGACGATCAAGGCAGGCAGGCATAGCAAAAGCGGTGGATTTTTCATCTACCACCAAGGTGGCAGAGGACCCTATTTTTTATCTTACTGATTTTGTGGATTTTTATGCTTTAATCCGCTTTTTTTACGCTGGTATTTCCGTTACAGAGGTATTAGGGGGTAGATCCTGTGCCAGACCCTTCTCATGCCATCGCTACGCTGCTCACCGTCATCCGCTAAAAGTATGTTGTAACTAATTACAGGGTAAAAAAAAGCGCGGCATTGCGCCGCGCAAGGATAATCAACAGTGCTTTATTTTGTTTTAGCTTTACGTCCGTACACCACCCAGGTGATAAACACGCAGGCGATATAGAACACGAGAAACACTTTCATTGCCCCGGCCGGGGAGCCGGTCAGCGCCAGCGAGGTACCAAAGGCTTTCGGAATAAAGAAGCCGCCAATCGCGCCGATGGCCGAGATAAACCCGAGCGCCGCCGCCGTATCGGTCGCCGCCTCACGCAGCGCCTGCTCCTCGGTGCCGCCCTTGGCCTTCACCCGCTCCATCGTCATCTTGCGGAAGATCACCGAGATCATCTGGAAGCTGGAGCCGCTGCCCAGCCCGGCAGTAAGGAACAGCATCAGGAAGACGGCGAAGAAGGCGCTAAAGTTCCCCTCGCTTCCTGCTGACGGCAGGGTCAGGAACAGCAGCGCGCTGAAGATGGCCATCGCAACAAAGTTCACCAGCGTCACGCGAACGCCGCCCAGTCGGTCAGAGAGCGCCCCACCCGCTGAACGGGCCAGCGCCCCTACCAGCGGGCCAAAGAAGGCAAAGTGCAGGACGTTGACGTCAGGAAACTGGGTTTTGGACAGCATCGCAAAGCCCGCTGAAAAACCAATAAACGAGCCAAAGGTGGCCAGGTAGAGAAAACCCAGGATCCACAGATGCGCCCGCTTAAGCACCGGCAGCTGCGAGCGCAGCGAGGCTTTAGAGGTCGCCAGCTCGTTCATGCCAAACCAGGCTGCGAGGGTAAAGACAATCAGGAAAGGTACCCAGATCCAGGCAGCGTTCTCCAGGTAGAGCATGGAGCCATCCTCCTGCTGCACGCCAGTCGCGCCAAAAAAGGCAAACAGCGAGAAGGTGATCGCCAGCGGGGCCAGCAGCTGCATGACGCTCACGCCGAGGTTACCCAGCCCGCCGTTGATCCCCAGGGCGCCACCCTGCTTCTGCTTGGGAAAGAAGAAGCTGATGTTCGCCATGCTGGAGGCGAAGTTCGCCCCGGCAAAACCGCAGAGCAGGGAGATGATGATAAAGGTGGTAAACGACGTACTGGTGTCCTGGACGGCAATGCCCAGCCAGACGCAGGGAATAATCATGATCCCGGTACTGAACGCGGTCCAGCGACGACCGCCGAAAATAGGCACCATAAACGAGTACGGCACCCGCAGCAGCGCCCCGGAGACCGAGGGTAGCGCGGTTAACATGAAAAGCTGATCGGTCGTAAAATTGAAGCCAACTTTGTTTAGATTAACCGCCACGGCGCTGAACAACATCCAGACGCAAAACGCCAGCAGCAGACAGGGCACGGAGATCCACAGGTTGCGGCTCGCCACGGCCTGGCCACGCTGCTGCCAGAAAGCAGGATCCTCCGGTCGCCAGTCGGTAATGACGGCTCCGGTGGTCCTTTCAGGTATTGAAGAGTGACTCATAGACACCTCTGATAAGGGATTTAACCCCTGCCACCATAGGGTTTACGCCTGCGCTTAAGTTGATATAAATCAAAGGAAAAGTCGCCATTTCAGCGGTGCTAAAACCGCCCTACTCCTTAATGAGCAGGGGAAACCGTCAGAAAAGCTGTGGTTTTTCACGCTGGTGACGCATTTGCCACGCTTCGCTCATCAGCCGGTGCAAGGGTCGACAATAAAGGAGTAACTCTTTTGGGGTATGGGTATACTCCAGGGTATAGCCGAAAATAGCCCCACCCCCGGTGACCCGCCGGGCCAGGAGTGTTGCCGTATATGCTAAAACGCCTCTTTTCACCGTTAACGCTGGTCAACCAGCTGGCGCTGATCGTTCTGCTCTCTACCGCCATTGGCGTAACCGGGATGGCTATCTCTGGCTGGCTGGTACAGGGGGTTCAGGGCAGCGCCCACGCTATTAATAAAGCCGGCTCGCTGCGTATGCAGAGCTACCGCCTGCTGGCCGCCATGCCGCTTACGGAAGCCGACCAGCCGCTGATCGATGAGATGACCCGCACGGCCTTTAGCCCTGAGCTGATCCAGGCCGCACTGCGCGACGGTCAGCTGCCCCAGCTTCAGGCACTACAGCGTTACTGGCAGCGCAATCTTATTCCGGCCCTGATGCAGGCTCAGGACGCAGCGGCCGTCTCGGGCGAGGTTGCCACCTTTGTGAACCGTATCGATCGTCTGGTAAGCAGCTTCGATCGGCGCACCGAACAGCGAATCGATCGCGTTCTGCTGGTGCAGCGCGGCATGGCGGTGTTTATGGCCCTGCTGCTGGTCTTTACCGTGATCTGGCTGCGGGCTCGTCTGCTTCAGCCCTGGCGGCAGCTGCTGAGCATGGCCCAGGCCGTCAGCCAGCGCGATTTTACCCAGCGGGCGCATATCAGCGGGCGTAACGAGATGGCCAAGCTCGGCATGGCGCTGAATAACATGTCCAGCGAGCTGGCCCAGAGCTATGCGGTGCTGGAGCAGCGGGTAAAAGAGAAGACCGCCGGGCTGGAGCAAAAAAACGAGATCCTCTCCTTCCTCTGGCAGGCCAACCGCCGCCTGCATATGCAGGTACCGCTGTGCGAGCGTCTCTCACCGGTGCTTAACGGCCTGCAAAATCTCACTCTGCTGCACGATATTGAGCTGCGCGTCTACGATGTGGAAGATGAGGAGAATCGTCAGGAGTTTACCTGTCAGCCGGACATGAGCTGCGATGATATAGGCTGTCACCTCTGCCCACGCGGCATCCTCCCTACCGGCAGCGGCGGCACGACACTGAAGTGGCGGCTGGCGGATAACCATATGCAGTACGGTTTGCTGCTGGCGACGCTACCGGCCGGGCGGCACCTGAGCCACGATCAGCAGCAGCTGGTGGATACTTTAGTAGAGCAGCTTACCGCCACCCTGGCGCTGGATCGTCATCAGGAGCGCCAGCAGCAGCTGATGGTAATGGAGGAGCGCGCCACCATCGCCCGGGAGCTACATGACTCTATTGCCCAGTCCCTCTCCTGTATGAAGATGCAGGTCAGCTGTCTACAGATGCAAGGGGAGAGCCTGCCCGACTCCAGCCAGCAGCTGCTGGGGCAGATCCGTAACGAGCTTAATACCTCCTGGGCGCAGCTGCGCGAGCTGTTAACCACCTTCCGCCTGCAGCTTAGCGAGCCGGGCCTGCGTCCGGCGCTGGAGGCGAGCTGCCAGGAGTATAGCGCCCACTTCGGCTTCCCGGTCAGGCTGGACTACCAGCTGCCGCCGCGCTTTGTGCCCTCCCATCAGGCCATCCACCTGTTGCAGATCGCCCGCGAGGCGCTGAGCAACGCCCTGAAGCACTCCGGCGCCAGCGAGGTCACCGTCACGGCGGTTCAGCAGGGACGGCAGGTGAAGGTGAGCATTACCGACAACGGCTGCGGCGTGCCGGAAAACGCCGAACGCACCAACCACTACGGATTAATTATCATGCGCGATCGTGCCCAGAGCCTGCGCGGAGACTGTCAGGTCCGGCGGCGGGAGTCCGGCGGAACCGAGGTGGTAGTGACATTTATACCCGAGAAGCTTCTCTCATCCGTACAAGGAGATAAACATGAATAATCAGGAACCCGCCACCATTTTGCTGATTGACGATCATCCGATGCTGCGCACCGGCGTCAGACAGCTTATCAGCATGGCGAGCGACATCCGCGTGATTGGCGAAGCCAGTAATGGTGAACAGGGTATCGAACTGGCGGAGACGCTGGATCCCGACCTGATCCTGCTCGATTTGAATATGCCCGGCATGAACGGGCTGGAGACGCTGGACAAGCTGCGGGAGAAGGCCCTCTCCGGGCGCGTAGTGGTCTTTAGCGTCTCGAACCACGAAGAGGACGTGGTCACCGCCCTGAAACGCGGCGCAGACGGCTACCTGCTGAAGGATATGGAGCCAGAAGATTTGCTGAAAGCCTTGCAGCAGGCGGCTGCGGGTGAGATGGTCTTGAGCGAAGCGCTGACGCCGGTGCTGGCCGCCAGCCTGCGCGCCAACCGCGCCACCTCAGACCGGGACGTAACCCAGCTGACGCCGCGCGAGCGCGATATTCTGAAGCTGATTGCCCAGGGGCTGCCAAACAAGATGATCGCCCGCCGTCTGGATATCACCGAGAGCACCGTGAAGGTACACGTTAAGCATATGCTGAAGAAGATGAAGCTCAAATCCCGCGTAGAGGCGGCGGTCTGGGTGCATCAGGAGCGTATTTTCTAATCAGCCTTCCGGCAGCGGCGGCCAGCGCGGCGCGGTGTTCTGCGCACTCACCAGCGGTTCGGCCAGCGTGAGCGCGATCTCATTGGAGGAGACGCGCTGCCCCTTCTCATCTTCCACCGTTACCGACAGACGCCACGTATTGTTGGCTCCCTCCTGGCTATTCCAGGCAGGCATGATAATGCTCCAGCCCTCACTGCTGTTGGCGTTAACCGGCGGGGTCAGGCTCAGTGCCTGAGTATCCCCCTGCCAGGTAATAGATCGGATGCCGTAGCGGCTGCGGACCTGAACCACCATCTGTACCGTTTCGCCCGGTTTGAGATCCCACGGCGGCGTAGCGAGAAAGACCGACAGGGTTTTCCGCTGGCGATACTCCACCACCGGCAGGTTATTGCGCGTCGGGCTGTCATAGCGGCTGCCGCGTAGCGAGCGGCTCTCGGCGACCTCGCTGGCGCTAAGCTGCTTTTTGAGCGGCACGCCGAAGCGGTAGTTCAGATTCAGGCCGAGGTTGTTCTGGGTCTCTCCGCTCTCCCCCTGCTTATGCTGGGCGGTGACGGTAACCAGCGGCACCGGGGTATAGTTCACACCGACGTTCACCGCGACAGGATTGTGGTAGCCCGAGCCGGAGTCAAAGAGATCGACATTGTCGCCAAAGTACTGCTCAAGACTCAGGCTGGTATTGATATGTTCATAGAACGGCAGACGCGCCTGGGCGGTAACGTCATAGCCCCGCGCCAGCCGCTGCTGAACCGCTGCACCGGAGTAGTCCCAGCCTGAAAGCGGCTGGTAATAGTTAGCCGAGAAGCGCAGATACTCGCCCCAGGCCTCCGCGCCCAGTCCGGCCCGCTGCAAATTCTCATCCAGCAGATTATCGTAGAAGGTGTTATAGCCCAGCAGCCAGTGTCCGGCGACCCAGCGCTGGCCAATACCGGCATTGCTTACCAGGCCCTGATCCTGCTGGGTTAATCCTAGCTGACTCCAGCTCAGGTAGCGGTTGTTATCCTGCCACGGAATAAACCAGCTGCCCTGGCTGCCGGTGAAGCGTCCGTCATCGTTAACGAGTACGTTAACGCTGGCGTTACCCCAGGGTGAGAGCCACGACTCCAGCTGCTCATTCACGTTCTCGCTGACGACATCACGGATCTGGCCAAAGGCAAACTGACGGGCCTGCTGCCCGGCGGTAAGGCCGTTATCGGTCTGGCTGGCTTCACCAAAGGCTTTTGCCACTTCGGCCACGCTCTTTATGCTGGCATCACCGGTCGAGGTTAATCCCAGATCGGGCAGGCTGTCGTTGTCGAAAGGGTTATGCGGCGTCTGCTGTGAGATGGCGCGGGCATTGGTCACGCCTCCTGCCAGCAGCAAGAGTAGAAGAAGTCGCGTTTTCAGCAGCGCGTTAGGGCGTAAATTCAGCGGTTGCGCCTCCGGTCAGACCAACGGTAAAACGTTATTTTATCGATTTTTACGCCGTTTTTCAGTCTTAAGCACAATTTCAGGAAAAACCTTAACGGCTCCCGTCTCGTCAGGTCTACAGTTAATTTATCTCTTAATGCGTCTGTTTATTGCAAGGTATGTCGAATGGTCACTATGAGCAAAACGTTAAAATGGGCTCTGTGGAGCTCACTGATGTTTTACGGCGCAGCCTCGCAGGCCAGCGAGCTGTTTACACTGCAGTCGCCGGCGTTTGCCGATAATGGCCTGCTGGATAAAAAGTTTGCCGGTAACGCCAAGGATAACCCTAACTGCACCGGTGAAAATCAGTCTCCAGTATTAATCTGGAATAATCCCCCGGCAGAGACCAAAAGCTTTGCCCTGATTGTTCACGATCCAGAGGGGGCAAAAGGTCTCGGCGTCACGCATCTGGTGGCGTACAATATCTCCCCGTCCGCCACCGGTTTTCCCGCTAACGCCCTGCGCGATGGTAAAGAGTTTACCGGCGGCAAAAATAGCCCCGGCACCGATCGCTGGTTTGGCCCCTGCCCGCCGCCCGGCAGCGGCGCGCATCACTATAGCTTTACGCTTATCGCCACCAGCCAGGCTCCGGATCTTCCCGCCGGTCTGACCCGCGAAGCGCTGTTAGAGAAGCTGAAAGGTAAAGCCTTAGCCGCCACCGGCTTGATTGGCCGCTTTGGGCAGTAGCGTTAATAAGGAAGAAAAATGCAAAAGATCGTGATTGTCGCCAACGGCGCGGCCTACGGCAGCGAATCCCTGTTTAACAGCCTGCGCCTGGCAATTGCCCTGCGCGAGCAGGCCGAGGAGCTGGATCTGCGCCTGTTCCTGATGTCGGATGCGGTCACCGCCGGGCTGCGCGGGCAGAAGCCTGCCGAGGGCTACAATATTCAGCAGATGCTGGAGATCCTCACCGTACAAAACGTGGCGGTGAAGCTGTGTAAAACCTGCACCGATGGGCGCGGCATCACCGACCTGCCGCTTATCGACGGCGTTGAAATTGGTACGCTTGTGGAGCTGGCCCAGTGGACGCTGGCGGCGGATAAAGTATTAACTTTCTAATAATCCCTTAACTAAAATATATTTTTCTTATACTTTCTCACCGAGCATCAAGTTCGCCTGCTGTGTTGCCGATAGGCTTATAAACAACACAGCAGGTATAACGATTATGTTCAAGTCCATTCGCGCACGCATTACCGCAGCCACCGCAGGCTGTCTGGCTATCGCTTTGCTGATCAACACCGTGATCAACTACCAGGTAACACGCCAGGATAATCAGCAGGCCCAACGGGATACGCTCTCCAGCACCAGCATCAGCCACAGCGGCGCTATCGCCGACTGGGTTAACAGCAAGATGACGATGATCGCCTCGCTGCAGAGCGCTGCGCTGACGGCGGATCCGGTTCCCAACTTTGCTCAGATCGCCCAGGCGGGCGGGTTTATCAACGTCTATGCCGGCTACGCCAGCAAAACGGCGAAGTTCTCGGACGCGAACGGCATTCCTGCCGACTACGATCCGACCATTCGTCCGTGGTATCAACAGGCGGTGAAAGCCGACGCACCAATCGTCACCGCCCCCTATGTTGATGCCGCTTCCGGCAAGCTGGTAGTGACCTTTGCCGTGCCGGTAAAAGAGAACGGCACGCTGAGCGCGGTGGTGGCGGGCGACGTGGCGATGGACAGCGTGGTGGCTAACGTGCGCACCATTCAGCCCACGCCGCAGAGCAGCGGCCTGCTAATCAACAGCGACGGCACGGTAATTGCCGCCAGCAATGCCGACCTTACCCTCAAGCCGTTCGGCGAGGCGATCTCGGGGGCGAATTTCAGCGAGTTGCAGGCGGGTAACCCGGTCGACGGCGAGTTTGCCGGGGCGCAGAAGGCGCTGATGGCGAAACCCGTTAAGGGTACCAGCTGGCTGCTGGTGGTGGCCCTGGATACCCAGGATGCCACCAGCGGCATGCGCGCTCTGTTGAAGGCCTCTGCTCTGTCGCTGATCGTGCTGGTGCTAATTGGCGTAGCGGTGATGCTCTGGCTGGTGAAAACGATGCTGAAGCGCCTGGTCATGATCCGCGATGCGATGCTTGCTATCGGCGACGGCACAGACGATCTCTCCCAGCGCCTGCCGGAGAGCGGTAATGATGAGGTGGCGCAGATTGCCCATGCCTTCAACATCTTCAGCGATAAGCTGGCGGTGGTGATGGTGAAGCTGCGGGACTCCAGCACGTCGGTGCAGCATGCGGCGCAGGAGATTGCGGCCGGTAACCAGGATCTCTCCGGTCGTACCGAGCAGGCGGCCTCCAGCCTGCGGGAGACCGCCAGCGCCGTGGAGCAGATCACCGCCTCGGTGGCCCAGTCAACCGACTCCGCCGCCCAGGCAAACAGCCAGGCACATACCGCCTCTGAAGCCGCCTCGCGCGGCGGCAGCGTGGTGTCACAGGCGATCTCGACCATGCAGGCTATTGAAGAGGCGTCGGCCAAGATCGGTGATATTACCAGCGTAATTGACGGGATTGCTTTTCAGACCAACATTCTGGCGCTTAATGCCGCCGTTGAGGCTGCCCGTGCCGGTGAACAGGGACGCGGCTTTGCGGTGGTTGCCGGAGAGGTTCGCACCCTCGCCAGCCGCAGCGCTCAGGCGGCAAAAGAGATCAAAACGCTGATCGAATCGACCACCGAGAGCGTAGCCACCGGATCACGCTACGTACGCCTGGCCGGTGAGAGCATGACCGATATTGTCTCCAGCATCGGCAGCGTCTCGCTCATTATGCGCGAGATTACCGTCGCCACCAGCGAGCAGATGAAGGGCATCCAGGAGATCAACCACGCAGTAATCGATCTCGATCGGATGGTGCAGCAGAACGCCGAGCTGGTAGTGCAGTCTGCCGCCGCTGCCGGAGCGCTCCAGTCGCAGGCGGGAGAGCTGGCGGAAACCGCAGGCCATTTCCGCATTTAATCCCCTCCCGGCGCGCTTTTGAAACGATTTAGCGCGCCGGGAAACGGCATTAGCGGATAATGTCACTTTTGTTTAAACGTTACGCCATTATTTGATCAAAATCAGCATCGTTACCCCGCCCGTTTGGTGTGATGCAGGGAGCAAGTGTGAACAAAATCACACGAGGATTGTCCGGCAAGGAGTGCTTAATAGTCATTAACGGGGTAAAGAGAATGGCGCTGGTAAAAGCAAGTTTGACGTTGTTTGGTGGCGATACGGTAGTGGTCCGCTGCTCGGAAAGCTGTCATATCCATTTGATGAGTGCGAAGAGCCCTTCGGCGAACGCCCAGACCGATATTCTGAGCGTACAGGATCGTAACAGTGCGTACCTGACCGTGCCCTACAGCGGCACCTGGAACGTATTAATTGACAGCCACAGCCAGTCGCTGGAGCACTCCATCAGCTACGTGGCTGCCTAATCTCTTCTCAGGCAAAACCGGGCTGCAGCGGCTGGCCCGGCTCTTCACCCCCCAGCAGTCCCCTTACCTTCCCGACCAGATCGTTCAGGCAGTCGTCATGCATGCCGAGCTTGATCAACTCCTGCTCCAGTGAGAAGAGATACTGCGCGTTGGTGCCCAGCGGGCCGCTGGCCGCCGCGATCAGCGGAGCGATGACCTGGGCGCGGGTATCTGACTCATACAGGGCGTGGCGCGGATCCATGATAAATACCAGGGCGTTTACCGTCCGGCCATCGTCCAGGGCGAGCTTGCACCAGGTTGGCAGATAGCAGCCGGTGATCATCTCCCGCTTCCACAGCAGGGAGAGCTCTTGCTCGAGGGTCTCGTCGGGCAGGCGGTAGGCGACACCGGTGGTGCGTCCGCCCTCTTTCAGGGCAAGCATTCGGCCAGGCTGGCAGGCCGTGCCGCGACCGGCGGTGAGGCGCAGGCAGAAGGCACGATGCCAGCCTACCAGCGTGCCGGTGCAGGATTCATTAAACTCCAGCGCCGGGTTCCACATCAGCGAACCGTAGCCAAAGATCCACACCGGGCCGTCGTCGGGCCGGCAGGCAAGGGTTGCCGCCAGCGACGCCGCGCGCTGTTCGGCAGACCAGAGCAGCGCCGCCTCGATATCGCCAAAAGCGGTTTTGCAGTCCGCCTGTATTAAAAAGTCGCGTGTTAACACCTTCTACCTCCACCACTGCGTGCTTCCATGCGACCGTTATGTTGCCTTCCGTGCATTTAGCTGCTGAATAAAAGCGCAGCCTGTGGAGACGATATGCAATTCGCGGGCCGCTTGCAAGCCTGGAGCGTGCTATGCCGCACGAAAGCGGCGGCGGCAGAAAGTGATTTTTGGCGTTAACGATAGCGATTTCAGCGCGTTATTTCTTTTTGTGCCATTTATCGTCATCGCCCTTTTCATACTCATGCTTCACCGCCGCCCAGGCCACCTTGTGGGCGGTCTCTTCCCGGCTATCATCCCCGCGCCGGTCCTCTTTATCTTTGTACTGATCCCACGCGCTGTTAAATGCCTCTTTGTAGATATCCTGAGCATGGGCAGGAAGCACGTTTTTAACGTTGTCTGGCAGATCGCCTTTCGCTTTATAGGGCATGGGGTATCTCCTTTTGGTTATGAAACCTTAAGTGTGGATGACAATGCCGCGCCTCGCCACTGGCGAGGTAAATCTGCTCCTGTCACGTTGCAATAAACTGTTTATTAAACCAATTTTCAACAAAGCAACGTAATCCGGGCGTTATACGCTAAATAAAGGTCAATGCCGTAAAAAAAGGTAAACATTTGCTCAAATCCGCTCCCGTTCTGCTATTTTAATCCCCTTAAAAATCTTAACTATACTCATCAGCAACTGCACAATATGGAGATTTACGATGACAGCGACGCACGAGGCGGTAAAAACCCGCCATAAGGAGACCACGCTCATTTTCCCGGTACTGGCGCTGGCAGTGCTTTTTTTCTGGGGCTCTACCCAGTCGCTGCCAGCCATCATCGGGATCAACCTGCTGGCGCTAGTAGGGATCCTGAGCAGTGCTTTTAGCGTTGTCCGCCATGCGGACGTGTTGGCGCACCGACTCGGGGAACCCTTCGGCTCGCTGATTTTAAGTCTCTCGGTAGTGATCCTCGAAGTTAGCCTTATCTCGGCCCTGATGGCCACCGGCGACGCCGCCCCGACGCTGATGCGCGACACCCTCTACTCCATCATCATGATTGTTACCGGCGGTCTGGTAGGCTTCTCGCTGCTGCTGGGTGGGCAAAAGTTTGCTACCCAGTACATGAACCTCTTCGGTATTAAACAGTATCTGATTGCTCTCTTCCCGCTGGCGGTGATTGTGCTGGTCTTCCCGATGGCGCTGCCCGGAGCCAACTTCACCACCGGCCAGGCGCTGCTGGTTGCCCTGATTTCAGCGGCAATGTACGGCGTCTTCTTGCTGATCCAGACCAAAACCCACCAGAGCCTGTTTGTCTATGAGCATGAGGATGAGGGTGACGACAGCGATCCGCACCACGGCAAGCCGTCGGCGCACAGCAGCCTCTGGCACGCGGTGTGGCTGATTATTCATCTGGTGGCGGTGATTGCAGTAACGAAGATGAACGCCAATCCGCTGGAGGCGCTGCTGACGGAGATGAACGCCCCGGTGGCCTTTACCGGCTTCCTGGTGGCGCTGCTGATCCTCTCCCCTGAGGGGCTGGGGGCGCTGAAGGCGGTGCTGAATAACCAGGTTCAGCGTGCAATGAACCTCTTCTTTGGCTCGGTGCTGGCAACCATCTCTCTGACGGTGCCGGTAGTGACGCTAATTGCCTGGGCGACCGGCAACGATCTGGTATTTGCCCTCGGCGGACCTGAGATGATCGTGATGCTGGCCTCGCTGCTGCTATGCCAGATCTCGTTCTCTACCGGACGCACCAACGTGTTGAACGGCGCTGCACACCTGGCGCTGTTTGCTGCCTATCTGATGACGATATTTGCCTGATGTGACGCCCGGCAACTAAGGTGCAGATCACCGTAGGCCGGGTAAGTGCAACGCCACCCGGCGTGACTCTGCCAACAGATCAACGCCCGGCGGCGCAGAATTGCCGGGCCTACCTGTCCCACATCCGGCTCCGAACCGTAGGCCGGGTAAGAGCAACGCCACCCGGCGTGACCCTGCCAACAGATCAACGCCCGACGGCGCAGGCTTGCCGGGCCTACCTGTCCCACATCCGGCTCCGGGCCGTAGGCCGGGTCAGTGCAACGCCACCCGGCGTGACCCTGCCAACAGATCAACGCCCGGCGGCGCAGGCTTGCCGGGCCTACCTGTCCCACATCCGGCTCCGGGCCGTAGGCCG
>NZ_DAMBWA010000021.1:0-22293 GCF_032052675.1 Pseudescherichia sp. | reverse complement strand
GGCGTGACCCTGCCAACAGATCAACGCCCGGCGGCGCAGGCTTGCCGGGCCTACAACCCCACATCCGGCTCCGGGCCGTAGGCCGGGTAAGCGAAGCGCCACCCGGCGTGGCAGTGCCAGCAGATCAACGCCCGGCGGCGCAGGCTTGCCGGGCCTACCAGCTCCACAACCGGCTCCGGGCCGTAGGCCGGGTAAGTGCAACGCCACCCGGCGTGACCCTGCCAACAGATCAACGCCCGGCGGCGCAGGCTTGCCGGGCCTACATAGCTATAAAAAAACCCGCCGAGGCGGGTTTTTTTATTAGTTCTCGGTGTCGAGCTCGTCGAAGCTCTTCACCAGATCGTCAATCGCTTTGATCTGCTTCAGGAACGGCTCCAGCTTGTCCAGCGGCAGCGCGGACGGGCCGTCGCACTTGGCGTGGGCTGGGTCCGGATGCGCTTCAATGAACAGGCCTGCCAGACCGGTGGCCATACCGGCACGTGCCAGCTCGGTCACCTGACCGCGACGGCCGCTGGAGGCCTCGCCAAACGGGTCGCGGCACTGCAGGGCGTGGGTCACGTCAAAAATCACCGGCGAGTTACCAGAGACCTTCTTCATCACGCTGAAGCCCAGCATGTCCACAACCAGGTTGTCATAGCCAAAGTTGGCACCACGGTCGCAAAGGATCACCTTCTCGTTGCCGCCTTCGCGGAACTTGTCGACGATGTTGCCCATCTGCCCCGGGCTAACAAACTGCGGCTTCTTCACGTTGATTACCGCACCGGTTTTCGCCATCGCTTCCACCAGATCGGTCTGGCGAGCAAGGAACGCCGGAAGCTGGATCACATCAACCACTTCAGATACCGGCTGCGCCTGGTGAGACTCGTGCACGTCGGTGATCACTTTTACGCCGAAGTTCTGCTTCAGCTCCTGGAAAATTTTTATCCCCTCTTCGAGGCCCGGGCCACGATAGGAGTGAATAGAGGAGCGGTTGGCTTTATCAAAAGAGGCCTTGAACACGTACGGAATGCCCAGCTTCTGGGTCACGGTGACGTAGTGCTCGCAAATGCGCATCGCGAGGTCGCGTGACTCCAGCACGTTCATGCCGCCAAACAGCACGAACGGCAGATCGTTTGCCACGTTGATATCGCCAATGCTAACCACTTTTTGTTTCATAGAATCGCCTTATCAGGTTTGAATCGGAACTCATCGGATTAATGCAGCGTAATCTGCCGATGCGAAATAGTATTAATCTGCGCGCGGATCATTTCGCTGATCGGATCTTCCGGGCACTGCTCCACAAAATAGCTTAAATCATGCAGCGCGACGTGATCGCAATCGAGCTGGGCGTAAATCAACCCACGATCGCGGATTTCATAGGGATCTTCCGGGTTAAACTGCAGCAGCGCTTCACTGGCCCGCAGCGCCAGCTCCATCTGCTGCTCTTCCATCAGCGCCGACTTCAGCGTGTCGAGGAGCTTGCGGATCACTTCGGCGTTATCCGCCTCGTCGAGATCCTCGTTAAACAGCTCGGCCATCGGGCTGATATTACCCTTCAGCCATACCTCAAGGGTATGCTCGTCCAGCGTGTCGCCGTTAAACGGATTGATCAGCCACATCTCGCCGTCCAGCCACTCGGCGCGCAGAATCAGCTGCGTCGGGAAGATCACCGGATTCAGCGGAATATCCAGCTGCTCGGCTACCCACAGCAGGATCGCCCCAAGGGAGACGGCGCTGCCCTGGCGGTTTTTCAGCACGCTATCAAGCCACAGCGCATCCGACAGGCGATAGACACCCTGCGAATCCTGAAAACCCCAGTCGCCATAAAAGAGTGCGATCAGCTTCTCGAGCTGTCCTTCCTGCGGCTGCGCCTGGCTTATCTCTTCACGCGCCAGCGCAACCAGCTTATCCAGTTCATCACAGACATACTGCGACGGAAAGTCGTCGCGGATAAGTTGTGAAACGAGGATCATCCCGTCGCATAACGGTGCTTTATTAAATTCGAAATCGGCTAACGACCTCATTACTTACCCCAGTCACGGTATTCGACGTTGATGATAACGCCAAACGGCGCTTCAGTCAGCCTTGCTTATGGATGCGTTGGGCATAATCTGCCCAACGTCAGCCGCTCGTTGCCGCCGTAATCCCGCGTGGTTTCAACGTCCTGGTAGTGATTTTTAGCAAAAAGTGCCCGCACCTGCTCGCCCTGCTGCCAGCCATGCTCCAGCAGCAGCCAGCCGTCGGGCAGGAGGAACGCGCGCGCCTGCGCAATAATCCACGCCAGATCCGCAAGACCGTTATCAGCAGCCACCAGCGCGCTGCGCGGTTCAAAGCGCACGTCACCTTCGGCAAGGTGTGGATCCTGCTCGTCAATATAGGGCGGGTTGCTGACGATAGTCGCGAAGCGCTGTCCAGCGAGCGCGCTGAACCAGTGGCTCTGCAGCAGCGTCACGTTCGCCATGCCTAAGTGCTCGACGTTACGCCGGGCAAGGGCCACGGCGTCGGGCATCAGATCCACGGCGGTGATATGGCAGTCGGGACGCTCGCTGGCCAGTGCCAGCGCAATCGCGCCGGTGCCGGTACCTAAATCGAGAATATCGCAGGGAGTTGCGGGCAGGCGGGCCAGCGCCTGTTCAACCAGACACTCGGTATCCGGACGGGGGATCAGCGTGGCCGGAGAGACAAACAGCGGTAGCGACCAGAATTCGCGTATGCCCACCAGGTGAGCCACCGGCTCGCCGCGTTGGCGACGGGCCAGCAGTTCCTCAAGCTGCGCCTGCTCGGCAGGCAGCAGCTCGGTTTCACCGAAGGCGAGAATAAAGGTCCGCGCTCTGCCGGTGACAAATCCCAGCAGGATCTCCGCATCGCGGCGAGGACTTTCGCTTGCCGCAAGCTGGCCGACCGCCTGGCGTAGCCAGTGCTGATAATCCATTAGTCCTGCTCGGCCAGCGCCGCCAGCTGATCGGCCTGGTACTCCTGCACGATAGGCTCAATCAGCATATCGAGCTTGCCTTCCATCACCTCGTCCAGACGGTAGAGCGTCAGGTTGATACGGTGATCGGTGACGCGCCCCTGCGGGAAGTTATAGGTCCGGTTACGATCGCTGCGATCGCCGCTGCCCAGCAGATTACGGCGGGTTGACGCTTCTGCCTGCTGACGCTTATCGATCTCTGCCGCACGGATACGCGAGCCGAGAACCGCCAGCGCTTTGGCTTTGTTTTTGTGCTGGGAACGTTCGTCCTGGCACTCCACCACGATGCCGGTAGGCAGGTGGGTAATACGGATCGCCGAGTCGGTGGTGTTAACATGCTGGCCGCCCGCGCCGGAGGAGCGGAAGGTGTCAATACGCAGGTCGGCCGGGTTGATGTCCGGCAGCTCGGCTTCCGGCAGCTCCGGCATCAGCGCCACGGTGCAGGCCGAGGTGTGAATACGCCCCTGCGACTCGGTGGCCGGGACGCGCTGTACGCGGTGGCCGCCGGATTCAAACTTCAGACGGCCGTAAACGCCCTCGCCGCTCACCTTGGCAATCACCTCTTTAAATCCGCCATGCTCGCCTTCGTTAGCGCTCATGATCTCTACGCGCCAGCGGCGGGATTCGGCGTAGCGGCTGTACATGCGGAACAGATCCCCGGCAAAGAGCGCGGCTTCATCACCGCCGGTCCCGGCGCGGACTTCAAGGAAAGCGTTGCGTTCGTCATCGGGATCTTTCGGCAGGAGCAGAACCTGCAGGTGCGCCTCGAGGGCTTCACCCTTCTCTTTCAGCTCGCGCAGCTCTTCCTGCGCCATCTCGCGCATCTCGGGATCGTCGAGCATCATCTGCGCGGTTTCGATATCTTCCTGAATCTGTCGCCAGTCAGTAAAACAGCGTGAAACATCGCTTAATTGCGCATATTCACGCGACAGTGCGCGAAAGCGATCCTGGTCTGCGATGGTCCCCGCGTCGCCGAGCAGCGCCTGAACTTCTTCATGGCGTTCATGCAGGGCTTCCAGTTTGGCAACAATAGAAGGCTTCATAGGCGTAAATGCACCCTGTAATAAGAGGTTGTTGTGCTACTCCAGCCCGAGGCTGTTGCGTAGAATATGCAGGCGTTCGTCGTCCCCGTCACGGGCAGCCTGCTGAAGTGATTTAGTTGGCGTGTGGATCAGGCGGTTGGTCAGCTTGCGGGCCAGATCCTGCATAATGGCCTGGGCGTCACCGCCCTGCTCAAGCGCGGCAAGGGCTTTGGCGGTGAGTTCATCGCGCACCTGCTCTGCCTGACCGCGAAATTCACGGATCGTCTCGCTGGCGCTCTGGGCGCGTAGCCAGGCCATAAACTCGCTGCTCTCCTGAGCGACGATGGTCTCCGCCTCTACGGCGGCGGCTTTCCGCTGCGCCAGGTTATGCGAAATAATGCTTTGCAAGTCATCAACGCTGTAGAGATAGGCGTTCGCCAGCTTGCCCACCTCCGGCTCGACGTCGCGAGGCACGGCGATATCCACCAGCAGCATCGGCTGGTTACGGCGGGATTTCAGCGCGCGCTCAACCATCCCTTTACCAATGATCGGCAGCGGGCTGGCGGTAGAGCTGATGATGATATCCGCGTCCTGCAGGCGGGCGTCGATGTCGCTGAGGGAGATCACCTCTGCGCCCACCTCATCGGCCAGCAGCTCGGCGCGTTCGCGGGTGCGGTTGGCGATGATCATCTTCTGCACCTTATGCTCGCGCAGATGACGGGCCACCAGCTCGATGGTCTCGCCAGCGCCCACCAGCAGCACCGTGACGCTGGAGAGCGACTCGAAGATTTGGCGCGCCAGCGTACAGGCGGCAAAGGCCACCGACACGGCGCTGGCCCCGATATCCGTTTCGGTACGTACCCGTTTGGCAACCGAGAAAGACTTCTGGAACATGCGCTCCAGCGCGCTGGCATTGATATGACCGCGGCTGGAGTCGGCGAAGGCTTTTTTCACCTGGCCCAGGATTTGCGGTTCGCCCAGCACCAGCGAATCGAGACCGCTGGCAACGCGCATCAGGTGGCTGACAGCATCGTTG
The DNA here is from genome assembly GCF_032052675.1 of Pseudescherichia sp. Lineage (NCBI taxonomy): Bacteria > Pseudomonadati > Pseudomonadota > Gammaproteobacteria > Enterobacterales > Enterobacteriaceae > Pseudescherichia > Pseudescherichia sp. The sequence goes on along the minus strand of NZ_DAMBWA010000021.1, from coordinate 17,285 downwards.
TCCTGGTGCCAGTAGAGGCTTTTACGCAGCTCGTCTTCGTCCAGATGGTGATAATCACAAAGCCAGCGGATGAGCGCTTCCTGCAGATTGTCCTGCTCTTCCACGCTCAGGTAGAGCTCTGTACGGTTACAGGTCGACAGTACCACCCCACCCTGCACCATCGGCTGCGCCAGCAGGCTCTCTAAAGCCTGGTCGAGCGTGTCCGGCGTGAACGTAACGCGTTCCCGCAGTGAGACAGGTGCTGTTTTATGGTTGATGCCGAGCGCTAAAAGAGTCATGTCAGCGGGAGTAGTACCAGCGTTGATAAGGTTAGTCTGTGCGCATCATACAGGATGCGCCGGGTCAATAAAAGAGACAGCCCCCTTTTGGAGTAATTGGTAATTTCATGATTTAAGACAACTTGAACGTAGACGGTATTCCTGCTCAGCGCTAGCATTAAAGATTATAACCGTAACGCACCACAAGGATTTGTCCTCATTATGACTTTACCGGACCGTCGACTGCTTCGCCTGTTACCGCTTGCCAGCCTGGTACTTACCGCCTGTTCTATCAATGCACCGAAGGGACCGGGCAAAAGTCCGGACTCGCCGCAGTGGCGTCAGCATCAGCAAGAGGTGCGTAACCTGAGCCAGTACCAGACCCGTGGCGCCTTTGCTTATCTCTCCGACAGCCAGAAAGTCTACGCCCGCTTCTTCTGGCAGCAGACCGGCCAGGATAACTACCGTCTGCTGTTAACTAACCCCCTCGGCAGCACCGAGCTGGAGCTGAACGCCAGGCCGGGCAGCGTAGAGCTGGTGGATAACAAAGGCCAGCACTACACCGCCACCGACGCGGAAGAGATGATTGGCAAGCTGACCGGCATGCCAATTCCGCTGAACAGCCTGCGCCAGTGGATCCTCGGCCTGCCCGGCGACGCCACCGACTATAAGCTTGACAGCCAGTACCGCCTGAGCGAGCTTAACTACAGCCAGAACGGGAAGACCTGGAAGGTGACCTACGGCGGCTACGATACAAAATCAACGCCGGCAATGCCGTCCAACATGGAGCTAAACCAGGACGGCCAACGCATCAAACTGAAGATGGATAACTGGATTGTAAAATGATGACCCAGTGGCCTTCGCCGGCAAAACTTAATCTTTTTTTATATATCACCGGCCAACGTAGCGATGGGTATCACGATCTGCAGACGCTGTTTCAGTTTCTCGACTACGGCGATACCCTCAGCATTGAACCGCGCACCGACGGCAAGATCCGCCTGTTGACGCCGGTACAAGGGGTGGCGGAGAGCGATAACCTGATTGTGCGCGCGGCAAAACTGCTTCAGCAGGCGGCAGCAGATCGCGACTCGCTGCCAGAGGGCAGCGGCGCAGATATCCGCATCGACAAACGCCTGCCAATGGGCGGCGGGCTGGGGGGTGGCTCCTCTAACGCGGCGACGGTGCTGGTCGCGCTTAACCATCTCTGGGGCTGCGGGCTGTCGGTGGATGCGCTGGCGGTGCTGGGGCTGACGCTTGGCGCGGACGTACCTGTGTTTGTCCACGGCCATGCGGCCTTTGCCGAGGGCGTCGGCGAAGAGCTGACCCCCGTCGATCCGCCCGAAAAATGGTATCTGGTGGCCCATCCTGGCGTCCATATTTCGACCCCGGCCATCTTCAACGATCCTGATTTGCCTCGCAATACGTCAAAACGGCCAATTAACACGTTACTGAACTGTGAATTCGTCAATGATTGCGAGGTTATCGCAAGAAAACGTTTTCGCGAGGTTGATGCCGCGCTTTCCTGGCTGTTAGAATACGCGCCGTCGCGCCTGACTGGCACAGGAGCCTGCGTCTTTGCTGAATTTGACTCAGAGTCCTCCGCTCGTCAGGTGCTTGAGCAAGCCCCGGAATGGCTGCAGGGTTTTGTTGCGCGAGGCGTAAACGTTTCACCGCTTATGCACGCGCTACACCCTGAAGATTTCTAATAGTGCTCTCGCGAGCATTTGGGGCTAATTGAGACTCGGTGACAACGTCACCTCTGATCCAGACGTTGCATCGCGCTCTTTAAATACATCGCCTGGATAGCGTATGCCTGGCCCGCACAGTTTTCGGCGACGCTATCCACCACTGGACGCATGCCTGAGGTTCTTCTCGTGCCTGATATGAAGCTTTTTGCTGGTAACGCCACCCCGGAACTAGCACAACGTATTGCCAACCGCCTGTACACTTCTCTCGGCGACGCCGCCGTAGGTCGCTTTAGCGACGGCGAAGTCAGCGTACAAATCAACGAAAATGTACGCGGTGGTGATATTTTCATCATCCAGTCCACTTGTGCTCCAACGAACGACAACCTGATGGAGTTAATTGTCATGGTTGATGCGCTGCGTCGTGCTTCCGCAGGCCGTATCACCGCAGTTATCCCCTATTTTGGCTATGCCCGTCAGGATCGCCGCGTGCGTTCCGCGCGTGTCCCTATTACCGCAAAAGTGGTTGCCGACTTCCTCTCCAGCGTTGGCGTTGACCGTGTCCTGACCGTTGACCTGCACGCAGAACAGATTCAAGGCTTCTTCGACGTTCCGGTTGATAACGTATTCGGCAGCCCTATCCTGCTGGAAGATATGCTGCAGTTGAATCTCGATAACCCGATCGTTGTCTCTCCAGACATCGGTGGCGTAGTACGTGCCCGTGCTATCGCTAAGCTTCTCAACGATACCGATATGGCCATCATCGACAAACGTCGCCCGCGCGCGAACGTTTCTCAGGTTATGCACATCATCGGTGACGTTGCTGGTCGCGACTGCGTGCTGGTTGACGACATGATCGATACCGGCGGTACGCTGTGTAAAGCGGCCGAGGCGCTGAAAGAGCGCGGCGCGAAACGCGTCTTCGCCTACGCTACCCACCCTATCTTCTCCGGCAACGCGGTAAACAACCTGCGTCACTCCGTGATCGATGAAGTGGTCGTCTGCGATACGATCCCGCTCTCCGCTGAAATCAAGGCGCTGCCTAACGTGCGTACCCTGACGCTCTCCGGCATGCTGGCCGAAGCGATTCGTCGTATCAGCAACGAAGAATCTATCTCCGCGATGTTTGAGCATTAATCGCTCCGCAGATTATAAACCCGCTTCGGCGGGTTTTTTTGTACCTGAAAAACATTTGTATGATGTATTCACGCATTATCTGACATTCATCTGGCGGATAATACGTACATGAATGACCTGACCTGATGAGCATTATGAACTTTGCAGACATTTTACCCTTCCGCGCGCTGATTGAAGCATGCTGGAAAGAGAGATATACCTTCCCACGTTTTACCCGCGACCTGGTGGCAGGCATCACCGTCGGGATTATTGCCATTCCGCTGGCGATGGCCCTGGCTATCGGTAGCGGAGTGGCGCCACAGTACGGCCTCTACACCTCGGCGGTGGCCGGGATTGTCATTGCCCTCTGCGGCGGCTCGCGCTTTAGCGTCTCCGGCCCGACCGCGGCGTTTGTGGTGATCCTCTATCCTGTCTCCCAGCAGTTTGGTCTGGCGGGCCTGTTGGTGGCGACGCTTCTCTCCGGGCTGTTTCTTATCCTGTTCGGACTTGCCCGCTTTGGCCGCCTGATCGAGTACATTCCGCTTCCCGTCACGCTGGGTTTCACCGCTGGGATCGGCATCACCATCGGCACGATGCAAATAAAAGATTTTCTCGGTCTGGAGATGGCTCAGGTGCCAGAGCACTATCTGCAGAAGGTTGGTGCGCTGGCGATGGCGCTGCCGACCCTTAATCCTGGGGACGCCGCTATCGGCGTGGTCACCCTTGGCGTGCTTATTCTCTGGCCGCGCCTCGGGATCCGTCTTCCGGGCCATCTTCCCGCCCTGCTGGCCGGCTGCGCAGTGATGGCGCTGGTCAAGCTGGCCGGTTTTGACGTGGCAACCATCGGCTCGCGCTTTCACTATCTGCTGGCCGACGGCACTCAGGGCAACGGCATCCCGCAGCTTCTGCCCCAGCTGGTGCTGCCGTGGCAGATGCCCGGCTCCTCGTTTACCCTGAGCTGGGCCTCTGTCCAGGCGCTGCTGCCCGCGGCTTTTTCAATGGCAATGCTTGGGGCCATTGAGTCTCTGCTCTGCGCCGTGGTGCTCGACGGCATGACCGGCACCCGGCATAAGGCCAATAACGAGCTGATTGGTCAGGGGCTGGGCAACCTGATCGCCCCCTTCTTTGGCGGCATTACCGCTACCGCGGCGATTGCCCGCTCGGCGGCAAACGTGCGCGCGGGTGCCACCTCCCCCGTGGCGGCCATTATCCATGCCCTGCTGGTGATCCTCGCCCTGCTGGCGCTCGCTCCCCTGCTCTCATGGTTACCGCTGTCGGCGATGGCGGCCCTGCTGCTGATGGTGGCCTGGAACATGAGCGAGGCGCATAAGGTGGTTAACCTGCTGCGGCGCGCACCGAAAGACGACATCATGGTGATGCTGATGTGCATGTCGCTGACGGTACTGTTTGATATGGTTATCGCCATTAGCGTCGGCATTGTGCTGGCGTCGCTGCTGTTTATGCGCCGTATCGCTCGCATGACGCGCCTCGCCCCGGTTAACGTCGAGGTACCCGCGGACGTCACGGTGCTGCGGGTCATTGGGCCGCTCTTCTTCGCTGCGGCCGAAGGGGTGTTTAACGATCTGGAGTCACGGATTGCCGGCAAGCGAATTGTGGTGCTGAAGTGTGATGCCGTACCGGTGCTGGACGCAGGCGGACTGGATGCCTTCCAGCGCTTTGTCAAACGGCTGCCGGAAGGCTGTGAGCTGCGGGTCAGCAACCTGGAGTTTCAGCCCCTGCGCACGCTGGCGCGCGCAGGCGTGAAGCCGATTGCCGGGCGGCTGGCGTTCTATCCCAACCGGGACGCGGCGCTGGCGGATCTGTAATGATTAGGGTGCAGCGTACCGACGCTGCATCATTACCCCAATCGCCTGCTGTAGCCAGGCCAGCACCTCGGGCGTCATCCAGGTGCCCTTCATTAACAGCGGCTCCTGCTGCATAGCCACGCGAAATTTCTGCTGGGTAGCCGGATTGTCTCCCGCATAGGACTGGAAAAGTTCAAGCCAGTTCTGCGCCAGCTGCTGGCCCTGTTCGGACGCAGGATCGCACTTCTCCCGGCTAGCCTGATGCAGCTTCGCCACCAGCGGCGGCCACTCCATCAGCCGATCAAAGTAGTGCGCCCGGGTAAAGGCCATCTCCTGCGGGGTGAGATAACGCTGCCAGATAGCAAGCTTGCTCTCTGCAAAGGCGCGGGTGATGTAGTCGATAATCTGCGGCGTAATGCCCGTCCGCTCGCGCATCTGCGGCTCCACGCTGTGCATCTCGTTGAGACGGGTCAGAAACTCCGGCTTGCCTGCCGTATCCTGCTCCAGACGATCCATCCAGCGGATCGCCAGATCCATCGCTTTGGTATCGGTCTCGGCAACCTTTTGCGCTATTAGCGTCTGCGCTTCCGCAACCAGCGCCGCCCAGATTGAAGCCAGCCGCTCGCCTTCTGCGGCAAACGGTAGCTGCTGTAGCTCTTCTTTAGTAAACCAGCGATCGTACATATGCATTAACTCCAGAGTCTGTAGCCAGGACTCCAGATCCGGTTCGCTCTCCTCTTCCAACCCAGTACGTAGCGCGCAAAGCTGGTCGCGCAGCGTATGAATGCTGCGCAGCTGCCTGTCCAGCAGGGCGATTTGCGCATCAAGCAGATCGGGAAGCGAGAGCGTATCCTGCTCCAGAAAGTCCTTGATTTCGGCAAGCTCCAGCCCCGCTTTTGCCAGCGCCTGGATCATATGCAGGCGCTGCACATCCGCAAGGTTATAGAGCCGGTAGCCTGCCTCGCTTCTGGCGGAGGGCAGCAGCAGTCCGGTCTGCTCGTAGTGGTGTAGCGTGCGAACGGTGATGCCGGCGCGTTTCGCCAGCTCCCCTACCTGAATTAACATTGCTGCTCCTTGTCCTGACCAGTAGCGCCACTCTGGGGGCTTACGTTACGTGAGGGTCAAGGCGCTATGCAAAAAAAAGCGCAAAAAAAACGACTCCTGTGAGTCGTTTTATGAAGCCTGTTGTAGGCCCGTGCAAGCACAGCGCCGCCGGGCGTTATCTGAACGACCATCAGCTATGCTTATGTTGATCCCGACGGCAGCGTTTATCGTAGTGGCGCACCCACCAGTACTTATCGCAAACCTGCTCGTGGCCGCCGACGCGTGCCCCTGCCAGCCAGAGGATAGCGCCAACGAAGATGCTCAGAATTGCCCCGTGGGCGAAGTACTGCGGCAGATGGAGCTGTGGCAGCTGATTCAAGATGGAGTAGCCGACACCTACCACCATCACCACTAACCCTAAAACCATAAGCGCATTACCGAGTCTCGATGCGTTTTTGCGTTTCATATGTCACCTCCGGCGTTGTGGCCTGAACGGGAAACATCCCCAATCCTTATGGATAAAGTATAGGCAGGGCATCTTTTACAGGGTGCGGGCGGGATCACATTTATAAATATCCTCCTCACAGAACTTTACATATAAGCCCATGAACTCAATCATCTTCTAATAGTTATTGTGGGCAATTATTTCTCTTTTTATCTTTTGGCGGCAGAATTTTGTCAATGCCCGCACGACCACGTAAACTACGCGCCAAAGAGTGAACTTTTCAGGAAAAGAGACGTGACGATTAAACTGATTGTCGGCCTTGCCAACCCGGGCGCAGAGTATGCCGCTACCCGTCATAATGCCGGAGCATGGTATGTTGACCTGCTGGCCGAACGCTACCGCGCTCCGCTGCGGGAAGAGCCTAAATTCTTTGGCTTTACCTCACGCATTAACCTCGCCGGAGCAGACGTGCGTCTGCTGGTGCCGACAACTTTTATGAACCTCAGCGGTAAAGCCGTGGCGGCAATGGCCACTTTCTATCGCATTAATCCGGATGAAGTGCTGGTAGCGCACGATGAACTCGACCTGCCTCCCGGTGTGGCAAAATTCAAGCTGGGCGGCGGTCACGGCGGCCATAATGGCCTGAAAGATATCATCAGCAAATTCGGCAATAACCCTAACTTTCACCGCTTACGGGTGGGAATTGGCCATCCAGGGGATAAAAACAAGGTTGTTGGCTTTGTGCTGGGCAAACCGCCTGCCTCTGAGCAGAAGCTCATTGATGATGCCGTTGATGAGGCGGTGCGCTGCACCGAGCTGTGGCTGAAGGAAGATTTGGTGAAGGCGACCAACCGCCTGCACGCCTTTAAAGCTCAGTAGCGGCGGGGAGTGCCATTTTTGCCGCGCAGCAGGTCTGTAACGTGTATAATAGGCTAAGTTATTAACTTTTCCGCAATCTGTTTTATCTAACAGGTTGATTATCAAGATATTAAGGTGATGTAAATCATGGGATTCAAATGCGGTATCGTCGGCTTGCCGAACGTCGGTAAATCTACCCTGTTCAATGCGCTGACCAAGGCGGGCATCGAAGCTGCCAACTTCCCGTTCTGTACAATTGAACCGAACACCGGCGTGGTGCCGATGCCGGATCCGCGCCTCGATCAGCTGGCTGAGATCGTTAAGCCGCAGCGCATTCTGCCGACCACGATGGAGTTCGTTGACATCGCGGGCCTGGTAAAAGGCGCATCCAAAGGTGAAGGCCTGGGTAACCAGTTCCTGACCAACATCCGTGAAACCGAGGCTATCGGTCACGTGGTGCGCTGCTTTGAGAACGACAACATCATCCACGTAAATAACAAAGTGGATCCTGCTGATGATATCGAGGTGATCAACACCGAGCTGGCACTTTCCGACCTGGATACCTGTGAACGTGCCCTGCAGCGCGTGCAGAAGAAAGCTAAAGGCGGCGATAAAGACGCGAAAGCAGAACAGGCCGCGCTGGAAAAATGCCTGCCGCAGCTGGAGAACGCGGGCATGTTGCGTGCTCTGAAAAACCTGACGGATGAAGATAAGGCTGCCATCAAGTACCTGAGCTTCCTGACGCTGAAACCGACCATGTACATCGCTAACGTCAATGAAGACGGTTTCGAGAACAACCCGTACCTGGACAAAGTGCGTGAAATCGCTGCTGCGGAAGGCTCGGTAGTGGTTGCCGTCTGCGCCGCCGTTGAGTCCGACATTGCCGAGCTGGACGACGCCGATCGTGAAGAGTTTATGGCCGAGCTGGGTCTGGAAGAGCCGGGCCTGAACCGCGTGATCCGCGCCGGTTATGAGCTGCTGAACCTGCAAACTTACTTTACCGCCGGTGTGAAAGAGGTTCGCGCCTGGACTATCCCGGTGGGCGCTACCGCCCCGCAGGCCGCAGGTAAGATCCATACCGATTTCGAAAAGGGCTTTATCCGCGCCCAGACCATCGCCTTTGAAGACTTTATTACCTATAAAGGCGAACAGGGTGCGAAAGAGGCCGGTAAGATGCGTGCCGAAGGGAAAGATTACATCGTTAAAGATGGCGATGTGATGAACTTCCTGTTCAACGTCTAATTCGCCCTTCGCGACAAATAGAAATCCACGCCCAGGCGTGGATTTTTTTATGGCTTAGGGTCGCTCTCATTTTCGTATCATAACCAGCACCACCCCACCCCCGGCGATCAGGCCGCCTGCCGCCAGCAGCAGCGCGGGCTCCAGCGAGGAGAAGAGCGCGACGCAGGCAGAGGAGACCAGCGGTCCCGTCAATTGCCCAGTGGCATAGCCAGCCGTCAACATGCCCACCGTCTTTGCCATTTCGCCGTTTGACACTTCACGCGCAAGGCGATCGACAGCTGCATAATAGACAAGAAGCACAGTCCGGTCAGCACGGTCGACACCATCAATCCCGCTGCGTTATGTGCCACAACCGGTGCAGCAACCCCTACTCCCTGCACGATCATTGCAAATGCCAGGCTGATACGCGTGTTCACGACGGCGGCAAACATAATTACCAGCAATACCCCCGCAACCGCAGAGAGCCCGAACAGGGGCCAGAAAAAAGCAGCCTGATTACCGCTATTGAACACGGTATGCGCCATTTGCGACAGGAAGGTGGCAGGCAAAATGTAACCAAAGCCTGCCAGCGTATAAACGCCGAGCAGCACTTTAAGGTTTCGCCCTACGGGTACCGCTTCTCGTCTCTTCTGCACTGAGGGTAACTCATGCGGCAGACGACGAAAGATCAGCAGGATCGCGACGAGGGCAACGCCACCATAGACGTACCACGCTTCAGATGAGGTGATGTGTTGAGCCGACATAATCCATGCCAGAACGCCTGTCAGCATAATGCCAATGCCCGGGCCGCTGAATACGGCGGCGGAGAGACGGGGCGCATTTTTCGCTGCCAGTTCCAGCTGCGTCCAGGAGGTGACGATAATCAGCGCCCACGCGCCGCCCACGCCTGCAATAAAGCGGAAAAGGCACTGCAGAACAAACAAGGAAGTTGTCCCTGAGAGGAGCGTGACCACCATAGTGACAAGCAGCCCTGTCTTCAGGTACGCAGTATGGTTGCGCTGCATGCGGCTAACGTGGATTGCTCCCAGCAGGTAGCCAATATAGTTCATGGCGGCGAGAATGCCTGCGCTGGAGAGATTGAGAAATCCATCGCTGATCATTACCGGTATCTGCGGCGTGAGTGAAAAACGGCCAATGCCCATCACTACCACCAGCGTGAAAATTCCAGTGAGCATAGTTGTGACGTTCCCGCTAGCTAAGCGCCTGCCAGGCAGGGTTTCTGGTAACTGATGCGATGACATATTTTAATTTTTCCCGTGACTACTCTATTCTGTGCGGCAATCGTAAATGCTTACCCCTCCGCAAAAAATAGGGGGGATTATCCTATGACTAACAGTCATAGCCAGGAGAGGTCGATGTCCCGAAACGAGGATGTGAAAAATTTTCTCACCCGACGGCGTGCCGCTGTTGATCCCGCTGGCTATGGCTTTACAGCGGCTGGCCGGCGCGTTAAAGGTCTGCGTCGCGAAGAGGTCGCGCAGCTGGCCGCCGTGAGCGTCAGCTGGTATACGTGGCTGGAACAAGGTAGAAGCATCAGCATCTCTCATGGGGCTCTGCAGCGTATCGCCCAGGTGCTTAAACTTACTCCCGTGGAGCAGGATTATCTGGAAGATATCGTTTTCGGACATCGAAATGTACCGAAAAAAGCCACCAGACAGCTGCCTGCTGAAGTGACCGCTATGGTTGATGCCCTTAATCCACATCCGGCATTTATCCGCACCGCTAATATGGATATTCTCTACTGGAATGAGGCGGCCAAAAAGCAGATTTTTGATTGGTCAAGCGTGGCTAAAGAGGAAAGAAATTCTCTAAAACTCATGTTTATGAATGCCGAGTATCGAAATATTATTCATGACTGGGATAGCGCCGCCCGGCACACGATTTCCGCCTTTCGCTCAAATTATGCCGCCGCCAAACACGCGGAAGAGTTTGAAGCGGTTATATCGGTGCTAAATGAGCAAAGCGCAGATTTCCGTCGGATGTGGAATTACCACGACGTCAGCAAAATCGGCGCCGGTAATAAGGCCATTATTGATAAAAATGGCCATATTAACCGCTTTACCTATACCTCACTCGAAATAGAGAACCTGCCGGGCGTATTTGTCCTGTTCTATCTTAAGACTGAGGCCGCACCACCATCCGCCATCTAAACCACAGCTGGGCCACCAGGATTAATATCCCGCCGGTGATCTTCTGCATCGGCAGCTTCTCTCCATACCAGATGGCAGCAGCAATCACCGTCAGCAGCGGCTCCAGTACCATGATAATCGCCGCATTAGCAACCGCGGCATGCTTCTGCCCCTGGAGCTGAAGGCCAAAGCGTAGGCTGGTAGCAATGAGAATGCTGGCAAGCAGCCACATCGCGGTGGAAGCCGTAAACGGCTGGGTCCACGTCTCTGTCAGGCCAGACAGCACCAGTCCTACCACACCGGTCATGCCCAGCTGTACTGCCGTCAGCGGCAGCAGCGGTACCTCTCTGGCACAGCGGCTGGTGTAGCAGAAGGAGATAGACTGCACCACGGCGGTCAGCAGGAACCATCCCTGGCTGGCGTGAAACGATACCGGGAACTGTAAGCTCAGCAATCCCAGCCCGACGAAGGCCAACGGAAGACACTCCCAGTAGGCGCGGGCGGGCCGAACCTTCATCATTCCCCAGGCCACCAGCGGCACGAACAGCATCGACAGGCTCATAATAAATGCGCCTTCGCCCAGCGAGGGAGTAGTAGAAACAGAGTAGATCCACAGACACATGGTCAGCGCCATCCAGGCACCGCTGATAAGCACCCTTAGTATCTGCGCTTTCGGGATACGCTGCCCCCGGCAAAACGGCAGCAGAACCAGTGCGGCACAGCCAAAGCGGAGTCCGAGAAAGGCAAAAACCGGCATCCCGGAGATGCCTTCGCGGGAGAAAATCCAGCCGCAGGCGGCGATAAGTGTGACCATAACGAGGAGGAGATCGGCTTGCCGCTGCGGATTCATTGAAATATTCATCACTACAAATAAATATAAAAAACAGTGCTGCCATCATAGTGCTAATAACTTCATTTAAATAGATCGTTAGCAGGCGAAATAGTATTCCATGTACTTTAGGGGGTTTATTTTTTGCTGTACCGACATTCAGATTAAGCTGATATCGCCACATTTCCAGAGAAAAGCAGCTATTACCGCCAAAAAGTTGCAACCAGCGACTATTTTATTTATGGTGTACGCCCGCCGCTTAACGTGGCGTACCATCATCATCTGCATCTTATAGCTTTCATTTCCTTTGATTTGAGTTTTACGGCTGCGAAAGCTATAAGGTTGCGCCATCCACACTCATGGGGAGTTTATGAGCAACGGAACGACGTTAAACCAGCATCAACATAACGCTTCAACAAGCAATGAATTAACCGTAGACGACATCACCGTCATCGACAGCGGCCTGCTTAAAAAGGCCGTCGGCGCAGCCGCGCTGGGTAACACAATGGAGTGGTTCGACTTCGGGGTCTACAGCTACCTGGCGGTGATCATCGGCCAGGTCTTCTTCCCGGGCGCCAGCAGCACCGCGCAGCTGATCGCCTCCTTTGGGACCTTTGCCGCCGCCTTCCTCGTGCGCCCTATCGGCGGGATGGTATTCGGCCCGCTGGGAGATCGCTTCGGCCGCCAGAAGATCCTCGCCCTGACGATGATCATGATGTCGGTAGGTACCTTCTCTATCGGTCTGATCCCTGACTATAACAGCATTGGTATCGCCGCGCCGATCCTGCTGCTGCTGGCGCGTCTGGTGCAGGGTTTCTCCACCGGGGGCGAGTATGGCGGAGCCGCGACCTTTATTGCGGAGTACTCTACCGACAAACGCCGCGGGTTTATGGGCAGCTTCCTGGAGTTTGGTACGCTCGGCGGCTATCTGCTGGGTGCCAGCCTTGTAACAATTATGATTGCGGTTCTGCCCACCGATGCGATGCATTCGTGGGGCTGGCGCATTCCCTTCTTCCTGGCCGCGCCGCTGGGGCTGTTTGGCCTCTACATTCGGCTGAAGCTGGAAGAGACGCCAGCGTTTAAAGATCATATGGATAAGCAGGAGGCGCTGGAGCACAGCAAGCCACAGCTTAGCCTGATCCAGATGCTGAACAAACATCGCAAGCAGATCCTGAAGTGCATCGGGCTGGTGCTGGTGTTCAACGTCTCGAACTACATGCTCACCTCCTACATGCCAAGCTACCTGACCAGCGTGTTGGGCATGAGCGAGCTAACCGGGCTGCTGCTGGTGATGGTGATTATGTTTGTGATGATGCCGCTGACCCTGGCCTGGGGCTACTGGACCGATCGCATCGGCCGCCGCCCGGTGATTGGACTCGGCGCAGCGGGACTGATCCTGCTGGCAATCCCGAGCTTTATGCTGATCGGCTCTGGCAATATGCTGGCGGTGTTTGGCGGGCTGGTGATCCTTGGTGTGCTACACACCTGCTTTAGCGGCACCATGCCTGCGACGCTCCCGGCCCTGTTCGTGACCGATATCCGCTACAGCGCGCTGGCGATTGGCTTCAACCTGTCGGTCTCGCTGTTCGGCGGTACCACGCCGCTGGTTACCGCCTGGCTGGTGGACACCACGCACAACGTGATGATGCCGGCTTACTATATGATGGGTGCGGGGATCGTGGGTCTGATTACGGTGTTGACCCTGCGCGAAACGGCACAGAAACCGCTGAGCGGCTCCTCACCGGCGGTGGCCACCCGTGCCGAGGCGCACCGTCTGATCGATAAACTGCGCAAGCAGAAGCGCGCTAAGCACCTGCGAGCGCAGGTAGCGAGTAAATAAAACAGAATAAAGGCTGCAACGGCCAGCGTTGCAGCTGATTTTCGCTCTCGCTTTTTACATCGTAATAGTTCGTCTGGCATCGCTTTTCCGCATAAAAAATTCGCTACTGCCACTCACAGGCAGAGAAACCATATAGTGTGGCTTACCATCTCTGGAATGACTATTGATATCCACTTTTTTAACAGTATGAACTACACCTGCATATCCGGATAGCGTTCGTTTAAATTCCGGAATCTCTTCTTTAAGATCATCTGCAAACTGATCAAGAAAACTATTATCCTCTCCAGAGACCAAATTGAATATATTTCCTTCTAAAAATGCTTGCTGATACTCTTCGACTGTAATATCTTCAGGCTCTAAAGATGCGCCACTCCAACAAAAATCCATCTTGATATTGAAATGTTCAGGCAATCCTTTTGTTATTAACCGATCAACAATTTCATAACTGGACTTCTCTCTAATCGAGCCTTTCGATGTACCTGGATAGATGCTATCACTTCCCGCCGCACCATGGCCTGAAATATAAAGAGTCCCGCCGCTGCTCTCTGGTGGAAATTTAAACACCCCCTCTTGACTATAAGCTTCTTTAAACTTATTAAAAATATCTACTGCTTGAGTATGTTTAAGCTCTTGATGTTCCTCAGGCAAAATATTTTCAAGCATTATTATCATTAAATCTTTTTCCTTATCCATTTGCGTATTAAAAGATCTTTCCTGATCTTTATTAACGAAAATTGGTTTGATTACCTCTTCCTCTTTTTTGAGGATATTAGAATAATAAAACTTATGCAAAAGATCATAAAGTAATGAATCGGTAGCAGAGATAAATGGCGAAAACATATATTTTGGTGATTTGTCGTCACTTGACGACGCTGCTGTAGGCTGCCGGCCATCAGCATCCTTAAGCGTTACAGGATTATTCCTGACCATGCGGAACAGGTTCAGGCCGTCCACCTCGCCTGCCGGGGTCACCGTCTGGTGACAGGCTCCGCCGCTGACGTCATAGCGCCAGGCCTGCGCGTGCCCTGCCGCGTCCGTCTGGTCCAGCACCGCGCCACGGGCGTCGGCGGTGACAGTGGTAGTGTATATCTCCGCCTCCAGCAGCGCCGCCCGCCCGGTCTCCTCCTCCGGCCAGTCGGGTAGCACCTCCGCCGATGCCAGGAAGCGCTGTCCCTGGCTGAGCACTGCCCCGCTGAGCGCCACGGCCTCCGCCCGCAGCAGGCCGCCACTGTCATACTGCGTCACGCAGACCCCGCGCAGGTTGTTCCCCTGCGAGCCATCATCTGCCGGACCGCTGTCGCCGTACTCGCTGCGCCAGCTGACGCGGATTTCACTGCTCCCGCTCAGCTGCTCGCTGCCGGATGAAGGGCGGCCGAGCTCGTCATAAGTCATGGTCTGCACCGTGCCGCGCCCGTCCCGCATCCAGACCGCACGGCCTGCCGCGTCAGAGAGCGTCACCCGCTCCCCGCTGTCGCTGCTCTCCCGGCGCAAAACCTGACCCGTCAGTGAGGGCGTGGTCCGGAGATTCGACGGAGCCGTGTCGTCAGCTGACCAGGCGGCAAACTGACGCGGATCGCGGTGCGACGCCACCCGGCTGGCGTCATCCACGTACGAATGACTCACCAGCAGGCGCAGCGGATCGGCAGACTGCGCCCGGTTCCAGTTGAGAGCGCGTATGGCAATCCCCCGGTTATCGTGTACGCTGACCACCGGCGTTCCGGTGGCATTTGTAAGATTGCTCATTACCTATTCCTTGATTTTTTAGATAATAATTTTAAGCATCTTCTGTTAATTAATAGTTTCCATTTTTGCCGAAATGTAAGATTTTACGTTTGGCCAATTGCGATGATTTGTTCCACCGTATAAATCGCTCATTCCTTCAGCAAAAGCCTCTTCTGCACCACCATCATTTCCTTCTTGCCAGTAATAGGTTTCAGTAGAACCGCTTGCGGTATGGCTTAAATCTTTAATCCATACATGACGAAAACTTTGTCGTCGGCTAAGATAATCCCCTGCCTCACCCAACCCCCTACTACCCAAATTAGCTTTCTCACCAAAACTACGATCTATAGCGTGAGCAAATTCATGCAATATTAAATTTGTAGATGTGTGGGCACTTGCCATTCGCCATTCGCCAGGAGAAACTTCATTCATAGCAACAACTGTCTCATCGCCATGTATATCTTTTGGAGCGTACTTACCCTGTGCACCAACTCCAGGCACCGTGTCCCAAGTGCCAGCATGACCTCTTGGCGTGACTCCTTTTAAATGTTGTCTGCCAGGGTGGTTAGTCACATTGTCGTTTGTAAGAGTTACAAACTGGCCTAGTTCTTTAGCTTTTTTTAATATGTTTAGAGGAAGATTGTAAAGCTGCCATTTGGCATGAGTTTCATCAATAACTATTCCAGAAGGAGTAGTGCTGGAATAAATCATCCCTGAAATGATTTCTCTTTTCTCGATAAAGTCAGCAATTTTTTCCATATCTCCCGGGGTGATATCACTTGTACTATTTAAGGGGATTTTATTATTAAAGAAATTCCATAAGTCATTATAAGCCTCAACGCCATGAGCATTGTATACAGCGCTGAATGCTTCCTGATAAGTTGTTACTACAGATGGAAATCTAGCTCGTGAGGCATGGTGATCAATAATTATTTGATCATGAGCTGTAGGCTGTCGGCCATCAGCATCCTTAAGCGTTACAGGATTATTCCTGACCATGCGGAACAGGTTCAGGCCGTCCACCTCGCCTGCCGGGTCGGCGCTCACCCAGCGGCAGAGCCACGGGGCATAGTAGCGGTGGCCGTAGTAGTACAGCCCGGTGCCGTCCCGCTCCTTGCCGGAGTAGCGCACGGTCTTGTAACTGGCCTCCACCTCGCTCTGCGCCGCCCACACCGCCGTGCCGCCAAAGGGATAGTACTCCTCCCGGCTGATAACGCCGCCCCCGCCGTCCAGCTCCAGCGACAATGAGCCGATGTTGTCGTCCACGCGCCAGCGCACCTGGTTGTTATCGATGCCGTCCGGCTTCCCGCTCTCCCAGTACAGCATCCGGATACCCGCCCGGCCCGCCTGGCCGGTCACCACGTGCAGCTCCTCCGTCAGCGACGGCGCGGCGCTGCTGCCTGCCGTCTCCTGCCAGCTTTTACGCAGCTCCAGCCCCGGCAGGTAGCGTACTTCATCCACATCCCACAGCCCGCGGCTGCTGTTCACCAGGGTGCGGGTCTGCCTGCGCACCCGCCGGCTGCCGCTGTACTGGTACACCTCCCGGTCGTTCCGGCTGCTGTCCGGGCTGCGGCTCACCAGGGTCACCTGCTGTAAGTTATCGCTGCCGTCCCACAACAGCCCGTCCGTGCCTGTGGCACCGGCCTGGAGCGTCAGCAGATTGCCGTTGCTGTCAAACCAGCCCGCCACCTCCTCCGGCGTCTGCGGCCCGCCGTCGTTCTGCTGCACGCTGCGGTTCGAGGTGGTGTCCGTGGTCATGGTGCGCGTGTAGCTGCCCGCCCCGGTGTGGGAGAGCGACGTCAGGTTGCCGCTGTCATCGTAGTGGTAGCTGCGGCTGTACCTGACGGACTGGCTGCCGTCCGGCACCACTGCCGGCAGGGCGCTGTACTGCATCCCGGTGTTGCCCGCGTTCTCCCGCCCTGAGGCGCTCAGCAGCTGATACAGCGCGTCATAGGTAAAGGAACGTCCGCCGTCCGTGGCCTGGTTGCACCAGTAGCCTGTCGCCACGGTGCCGTCAGTCAGGGAGGTGACGTTGCCGGTGAAGTCATACCCGTAGCTCAGGGCCTGCAGCGTGGTGTTATCCGTGCGCCGGGCAGTGATGCTGGCAAGCCACTGGTTCTGCGGGTCGTAGCCGTAAGTGGTGGTCACGCCGTTCCCGGCCGACTCCGTCAGCACCCGGCCCGCCGCGCTCCGGGTGACGCTGTCAAGCAGGGCCTGCGTCTCCCCGCCCGCCGGGGTCACCGTCTGGTGACAGGCCGCGCCGCTGACGTCATAGCGCCAGGCCTGCGCGTGCCCTGCCGCGTCCGTCTGGTC
>NZ_DAMBWA010000020.1:0-51541 GCF_032052675.1 Pseudescherichia sp. | reverse complement strand
CGGTCGGAGGTTCGAATCCTCCCGGATGCACCATCTTCTCCGAGATAACAGCCAAGCTGTTGTTTCATGGTCTGCGAAATTATCGCAAGCACCAGGGAGGATAACGTTGCTTCAGCAACGGCCCGTAGGGCGAGGCGCAGTCGAGTAATCCTCCCGGATGCACCATCTTCTCCTGATATAATCTTTTCTGATTTCATCCCCATAATTTCTCTGTTAAAAATCCCGTTTTAACCGTTAACTCTCTTTCGCCATCAGCGACAAAACGCCCTGTTTACGTTAAAGTAATGTTCTGTTATCCGCAGTGTGAGAACGCGATGTACGAACGTTATGACGGTCTGATTTTCGATATGGATGGCACCATCCTTGATACCGAACCTACCCATCGTAAAGCCTGGCACGACGTGCTGGCGCACTATGGCATGCGCTTTGACGAGCAGGCTATCGTCGCGCTTAACGGCTCGCCGACCTGGCGTATTGCGCAGGCGGTAATTGAGTGGAACCACGGCGATCTCGATCCCTATGCCCTGGCGCGTGAAAAAACCGAGGCGGTGAAGGCGATGCTGCTGGATACCGTTGAGCCGCTGCCGCTGATTGAGGTGGTGAAAGCGTGGCACGGCCGTCGTCCAATGGCGGTAGGCACCGGCAGCGAGCGCGCCATTGCCGAAGCGCTGCTGGCTCACCTTAACCTGCGCCAGTACTTTACCGCCGTGGTTGCCGCCGATGACGTTGAGCACCACAAGCCTGTGCCCGATACCTTCCTGCTCTGTGCCGAGCTGATGGGCGTCGATCCGACCAAATGCGTTGTGTTTGAAGACGCTGACTTTGGTCTGGAGGCGGCACGGCGGGCAGGAATGGATGCGGTGGACGTGCGTACGCTGTGAGCGACGCACTGTCACTCCTTTCCCTTTTTACCAGCAGCTTTCTCAGCGCCACGCTATTGCCGGGCAGTTCAGAAGTGCTGCTGGTCGCCATGCTAATCTCTGGCGTCAGTCAGCCCTGGCTACTTTTGTTAATAGCAACAATGGGTAATAGCCTTGGAGGGGTGACTAACGTTATCCTTGGGCGTTTCTTTCCGCTGCGTAAAACGTCACGCTGGCAGGAAAAAGCCCAAGACTATTTGAAACGTTATGGCGCAGCCACGCTATTATTGAGCTGGATGCCTGTTATCGGTGATCTGCTGTGCCTGCTTGCGGGGTGGATGCGCATTGCGTGGGGGCCGGTTATCTTTTTTTTATGCCTTGGCAAGGGGCTACGCTACGCCGTCCTGACGGTCGCAACCCTGCAAGGTATAACGTGGTGGCACTAATTGGTTGGTCATACGCTTTCATCGTCAACCATTACAATTATGCTTATTAGAAATAATTTCGACAGGCGGGAGGTCAACTTGATCCCGGACGTATCACAGGCGCTGTCCTGGCTGGAAAAAAATCCTCATGTCCTGAAAGGGATTATGCGAGGGCTGGAGCGCGAAACGCTGCGCGTTAACGCTGACGGCACGCTTGCAAAAACCGGACATCCGGAACAGCTTGGTGCAGCGCTGACACATAAATGGATCACCACGGATTTCGCAGAAGCGCTGCTGGAATTTATTACTCCGGTTGATGACAATATCGATCATATGCTGACGGTGCTGCGCGATGTACACCGTTATACCGTGCGTAACCTGGGAGATGAACGGCTGTGGCCGCTGAGTATGCCCTGCTATATTGAGAACGGGCAGGATATTGAGCTGGCGCAGTATGGCAAATCCAATATTGGTCGTCTCAAGACGCTCTACCGTGAGGGGTTAAAAAACCGCTACGGGGCGCTGATGCAGACTATCTCAGGCGTACACTACAACTTTTCTCTGCCGATGGCCTTCTGGCAGGCGAAGTGCGGCAGTACGGATAAAGAAGCGGTCTCTGACGGCTATTTCCGACTGATCCGCAACTACTACCGTTTCGGCTGGGTGATCCCTTACCTGTTCGGCGCGTCTCCGGCCATCTGCTCCTCGTTCCTGCAGGGCAAACCCACCACGCTGCCGTTTGAAAAGACGGAAGAGGGGATGTACTACCTGCCGTATGCCACCTCGCTGCGTCTGAGCGACCTCGGCTATACCAATAAATCGCAAAGCAATCTCGGTATTACGTTTAACGATTTAGAGGGTTATGTGGCAGCATTGAAACGGGCGATCAAAACGCCGTCTGCTGACTACGAGAAGATGGGGCTGACGAAGGATGGCAAACATCTGCAGATCAACACCAATATTCTGCAGATCGAAAATGAGCTCTATGCGCCGGTGCGCCCGAAACGGGTGACCCGCAGCGGTGAAGCACCATCAGATGCGCTCCTGCGCGGCGGCATTGAGTACATTGAGGTCCGCTCGCTGGATATTAACCCCTTCTCGGCGGTGGGCGTGGACGAGCAGCAGGTTCGCTTCCTCGATCTGTTCATGGTCTGGTGCGTGCTGGCGGATGCGCCAGAGATGAGCAGCGATGAACTGCTCTGTACCCGTACCAACTGGAATCGGGTGATCCTGGAAGGACGTAAGCCGGGCCTGACGCTGGGCATTGGCTGTGAAACCGCCCAGTTCCCACTGAAAGACGTCGGCAAGGATCTGTTCCGCGATCTTAAGCGCGTCGCGCTGACCCTTGACGGCATCGACGGCGGCACCGCCTATGCAGAGGTGTGCGATCAGCTGGTCGCGAGCTTTGACGATCCAGAGCTTACCTTCTCGGCACGTATCCTGCACTCAATGCTCGAAAGCGGTATCGGCGGCACCGGCAAGGCGCTGGCGGCACAGTATCGTGATATGCTGCGGGAAGAGCCGCTGGCGGTTCTGCTGGAAGAGGACTTCACCAAAGAGCGCGATGCATCATGGGGGCGTCAGCGGGAGATTGAGGCGGCGGATAGCGAGTCGTTTGAGGATCTGCTGGCGAAACACGCCTGATAGAAAAGAAAAAGGCCACATTGCTGTGGCCAAAATTTCATCTCTGAAAACAGGGATGATGATAACAAATGCGCGTCTTTCATATACTCAGACTTGCATGCGTTTAAAGAGTTCACTTAATTTTAAAAAAATCACTCCGGAGGTGAAAAAATGCCGTTGTTGGATAGCTTCACTGTCGACCACACCCGTATGGAAGCCCCTGCTGTTCGCGTTGCGAAAACCATGAACACGCCGCACGGCGATACCATCACCGTGTTTGACCTGCGTTTCTGCATCCCGAACAAAGAAGTGATGCCGGAAAAGGGCATCCATACGCTGGAGCACCTGTTCGCGGGCTTTATGCGCGACCACCTGAACGGCAACGGCGTTGAGATCATCGATATCTCGCCGATGGGCTGCCGTACCGGTTTCTATATGAGCCTGATTGGCACGCCAGACGAGCAGCGCGTTGCGGATGCCTGGAAAGCGGCGATGGCCGACGTGCTGAAGGTGAAAGAGCAGAACCAGATCCCTGAGCTGAACGTCTACCAGTGCGGAACCTATCAGATGCACTCTCTGGACGAGGCGCAGGAGATTGCGCGTCATATCCTGGAGCGCGACGTGCGCGTCAACAGTAACGACGAGCTGGCGCTGCCGAAAGATAAGCTGCAAGAGCTGCACATTTAGTCGTAGCAGATGCCCGGTGGCGCTCGCGCTTACCGGGCCTACGAAAGGCACTGCGCCCAACGTAGGCCGGGCAAACGCAGTGCCGCCCGGCGTTTCAGCATCTGTAGATGACAATGACCACCACCACGACCTTCTCTTTTACCCATCGCCCGCTCATCCCCTTTGCCCATGATTATGCGCATGGCGACAGCGAGCCGTGGCATCAGCATGATTGCGCGCAGCTGCTGCATAGCCTGAGCGGCGTGGTAAGAGTTGAGACCGCAGCAGGCTGCTGGGTGGTGCCGCCGGGGCGGGGCGTCTGGCTTCCTGCCGCGACGCAGCACGCATTGCGTATTACCGGCAATGTTGCCGCCCGCACGCTATTTATCGATCCGCTGGCCCGTGCTGACCTGCCTGCGGCCTGCCAGATCGTGCAAATTTCCCCTCTGCTGCGCGAGCTGATTGTCTCATCGTTCGATCTGGCCGAACGCTACTCGCCGGGCAGCCGCGATGAGCGCGTTTATGAGCTGATCCTCGATGAGATCCGCGTGATGCAGGCGCTGCCTTTCCATCTTCCTGAACCACACAGCGATCTGCTGCGCACGCTTTGCCAACAGATCGGTGAAGAGCCTGCCCGGGAGTGGACCACCACCCTGGCGGCGAGCTTGACCAATATGAGTGAGCGTACGCTTAACCGTCACTTTCAGCAGCAAACGGGATTAAGCTTTGGCGAATGGGTACGCCGGGCGCGCCTGATGGAAGCCCTGCTGCGCCTGGCGCAGGGGCAGTCGGTGCTGCGTGTCGCGCTGGATACCGGCTACGGCAGCCATAGCGCCTTTACCGCCATGTTTCGCCGGGTGATGGGCGTCTCACCCAGCGACTATTTTCGTTAGGCCAGCGTATTCAACAGCGCCTGCAGCGACGCGCGGGCAACGTCGTTATCGATGCCTACGCCCCAGCGGCTGCTGCCATCCTGAAACAGACAGTGGATATAGGCGACCGAACGGCTGTCGCTGCGCTCACCCAGGGTGTGCTCATGATAATCTTTGATCACAAACGGCTGCGCTACCCATGACGATAACCCACTGGCTGCGGCAGAGAGCAGCCCGTTGCCGCACCCTTCCAGCGGTCGCGTTTCGCCGTCGTTCGAGACGGCGGCGGTTAAACGTAACAGTCCATCCTGCTGGCTTTCACTGCTGTAGCTGAGCAGATGGAAGCGCGGCGCTGCCACCAGCCCATAGCGACTGCGGAAAAGCTGCCAGAGCGCATTTTGCGTCATCTCTTTGCCGCCGTCGTCGGCCTCCCGCTGCACGTGCTGGCTGAAGTCCTGCTGCAGGGCGCGGGGCAGCGTCAGGCCATGATTCTGTTCGATAAGCCACGCGCTGCCGCTCTTGCCCGACTGGCTATTGACGCGGATCACCGCCTCATAGGTGCAGCCGATATCCTGCGGATCGATAGGCAGATAGGGCATCTCCCAGCGTTCACCGGGCCTGCGCGCATCGAATCCTTTCTTGATCGCATCCTGGTGTGAACCGGAGAAGGCGGTGTAGGCCAGCCGCCCGGCCCAGGGATGACGGGGGTGCACCGGCAGCTGATTGCAGCTCTCCACCACCTCCACCACGCGGGTCATATCGCTGAAATCCAGCCCCGGCGTGATGCCCTGGCTGTAGAGATTCATCGCCAGCGTGACCAGACAGACGTTGCCGGTACGCTCGCCGTTGCCAAACAGACAGCCCTCAACGCGATCTGCGCCCGCCATCACCGCCAGCTCGGCGCTCGCCACCCCCGTGCCGCGATCGTTATGCGGATGGACGCTGATGCAGACCGCCTCGCGCTGGCTGAAGTGGCGGCAGAACCACTCAATTTGATCCGCGTAGACGTTGGGCGTATTCACCTCCACGGTGGCGGGCAGGTTGATAATCATGGGCCGATCGGCACTGGGCTGCCAGATAGACGCCACCGCTTCGCAGATCTCCAGGGCGAACTCTGGCTCGGTAAAGCAGAAGGTTTCCGGCGAATACTCATACTGCCAGCGCGTTTGCGGGTTCTCTTCGCACAGCTTACGGATCAGGCGCGTACTGCGGGTGGCGAGTTCAATAATCTGTGCCCTCTCCATGCCGAACACCAGACGGCGAAACAGCGGCGCAGTGGCATTGTAGAGATGCACCGTCGCGCGGCTGGCATCGCGCAGCGCATCGAAGGTTCGCGAAATTAAATCTTCACGCGCCTGAGTTAACACCTGAATGGTCACGTCGTCGGGAATATGATTATTTTCAATCAGCTGGCGAACGAAGTTGAAATCGGTCTGCGAAGCGGACGGGAAGGCAACTTCAATCTCCTTAAAGCCGCAGTCGAGCAGCAGGTTCCAGAGCTGCATTTTACGCGTCACGTCCATTGGCTCGGCCAGGGCCTGGTTACCGTCACGCAGATCGGTGGAGAGCCAGCGCGGCGCGTGGGCGATCTGCTTTTCCGGCCACGTGCGATCGGGCAGGGAGAGAGGGGGGTAGGGCTGGTATTTCTGGGCGGGGTTTTTCAGCATGATGTGCTCCTGTTGTCTTTTCACTATCGTGAAGCGATTTCAGGAGCACGGCTTTATCAGAACGGACAATCCCTGTCGCAGTCCGGTCAATTTACTCAGCGATCAGTGGGCGCCACCGCCGCCGCTGCCTGCGCCAAACGGCGGTTTCGCAAACCACACCAGCCCCAGCATGATCACGAATATCCCTGCGGAGATCCAAAATATCTCGTTGGCCGAGATAATCAGGCCCTGGTTGGTGATCTGCTGGGCTATCCAGCCGGAGGCCTGCTGCTGTGACATCCCCATTCCCTGCAGCTGGTCATACATAGCCTGGGCGTTAGGGTTGTAGGGGGTCACCGACTCCGTGAGCTGAGCGTGATGGATCGACTCCCGGTTGGTCCACAGCGTAGTGGTGATGGACGTGCCGATGGAGCCTGCCAGCGTACGCGAAAAGTTCGACAGGCTGGAGGCGGCCGCCAGACGCTCAGGCGGTAATCCAGAGAGGATAATGGTCGTCAGCGGCATAAAGAAGCAGGCGACGGCAAAGCCCTGGATAAACTGCGGCAGCGCCGAGGCAGCAAAGTCCATACCCGGCTCGAACGTATAGGCGCGCCAGTAGAAACAGACCGCATACATGATAAAGCTAAAGGTAACCAGCCGGCGCATATCCAGCTTGTGGGCAAAGCGACCGATTATCGGCGACAGGATCACCGGGATGATCCCCACCGGCGCTGAGGCCAGCCCCGCCCAGGTGGCCGTATAGCCGTAGACCTCCTGCAGCAGCTGCGGCAGCAGCACAATCGCGCCAAAGTAGAGCATGTAGGCCATGCTGATACAGAGACAGCCGATGGTGAAGTTACGCGACTTAAATAGCGAGAGATCGACAATCGGGTGGTCGTCGGTCAGCTCCCAGACAATCAGGAAGCTTAGCGCCACCACCGCCACAATGGTCAGGATAATGATCTCCCTGGAGTTGAACCAGTCCAGCTCTTTACCCTGGTCGAGCATCACCTGCAGACAGCCAACACCAATGACCAGCAGCGCCAGGCCGACGGCGTCAATGCGCCGCTGTTCGGTACGGGTTTCCCGCCCGCGCAGGCTCTGCATCGCCATGATTACGACCACGATACCGATCGGCACGTTGATAAAGAAGATCCAGCCCCAGTGATAATTATCGCTGATGTAACCGCCCAGAATTGGGCCGCAGATCGGGGCGACGATCACCGTCATTGACCAGAGCGACAGCGCGATAGAGCGCTTCGCTGGCGGGTAGTTGCTGAGCAGCAGGCTCTGTGAGAGCGGGATCAGCGGCCCGGCAACGATCCCTTGCAGGACGCGGAAGAAGATCAGCATGTTGAGGCTGGTCGAGACGCCGCACGCCCAGGAGGCGACGGCAAAGGCAATGGTCGACCAGAGGAACAGCTTCACTTCGCCGACGCGCTTCGCCAGCCAGCCGGTGATCGGAATAGAGATAGCATTTGCTACCCCAAACGAGGTGATCACCCAGGTCCCCTGGCTCAGTGACGCGCCAAGGTTACCGGCAATGGTGGGGATCGCCACGTTGGCGATGGTGGAGTCCAGCACCTGCATAAAGGTCGCCAGCGACAGCGCAATGGTCATAATGACCAGCTGCGCCCCCTCCAGCGGTTTTCTCGGTTGCGTAGCGCTCATTAGGGTTAGCCCGCGTTGGCCTGCACGATATCGTTAATCAGGGTATTAACCGGCTCAAGACCGATCTCCCGCGCGTTACTCTCATAGGCTGGCGTAGAGCGAGCCTGGCTGGCCAGCACCTGACCGTCGCTGTTGCTGGTATCTACCGTCACCAACGTCGACAGGCCAATACGCAGCGGATGCTGGGAGAGCTGGTTGGCATCCAGCTCAATACGCACCGGCAGACGCTGAACCACTTTGATCCAGTTCCCGGTGGCGTTTTGTGCCGGAAGCAGCGAGAAGGCACTGCCGGTACCCATATCGAGACCGACCACCTTACCGGTGTAGGTCACCTCGTCGCCGTAAATATCGCTCACCACGGTCGCCGTCTGGCCAATGCGCATGTGCGCCAGCTGGGTCTCTTTAAAGTTAGCGTCGACCCACAGGCCAGAGGCCGGGACGACAGCCATCAGCGCGGTAGAGGGGCTGATCTGCGCGCCAGGCTGTACCGCACGGCGGGAGACGTAGCCGGTCATCGGGCTAACAATTTTAGTACGCTGCAGGGCGAGCCAGGCGTTGCGGACTTCAGTCGCGGCCTGCTTCACGGCAGGCTGATCTTCCAGGCGGGTGCCAAGGATCATCGCCTGGTTGGCGTTATACTGCTGAACCGCCACGTCGAGCTGGGCCTGGGCGCTGGTCACAGCGTCACGGGCGTGTTGCAGCTCTTCACGGCCAATCAGGTTAGCCGTACCCAGCGGCACGCGGCGGTTGAGATCGCTCTGCGCCTGGGCGAGGGCGGTCTTCTGTACTTCAATATTGGCCTGATACTGCTTGCTGTTGATCATCAGCTGGCGGGTCTGGCGCACGCTGGAGGCCAGCTCGGTCTGCGCTTTCTCAAACGCCTGCTGAGCGTCAGTCGGATCCAGCGTGACCAGCACGTCACCCTTTTTCACAAAGTCGGTGTTGTCGGCCCAGACTTTTGTCACGCTGCCGGACACCTGCGCCATGATCTGAACCTGGTTCCCTGCCACGTAAGCGTCATCGGTCTCTTCATGATGACGCAGAACTAAAAACCAATAGATCCCATATGCCACGGCAATAACGATAAAGAGCAAGGCCAAAATAAGCAGGATGCGCGTACGCTTACCCTTCTTATTGTTGACCGGTTGCTGCGGGGCTTGACTCTCCGCATTTGCGCTCATGTTTGTTCTCCACGATCTTATTATTTCACATCGGCTGAGCCGACCTGTTCACCAAAAGGCCAGCACGCTGTGCTGGCCTGGCAATTTCTTATGTAATCAGGATTGTCGTGCGGATGGGCGCGTTAGCGCAGCGCCTCAAGGATGACGTCTTGTTCATCCATCTCATCCAGGCGAGTAAGCAGCTTACGGGTGATCTGCTCAAGCTGCTCTTTCTCTTCTACGGTAAGCGAAGACCAGAGCTGATGCAGGCAGTTATGCTGCGGGGGCAGCACCTGACGTAAAAACTCATGACCTTTATCGGTCAGCTGCAGATGCAGGCAGCGGCGATCGTTATCGCTTTCGCGACGTTCGATCCAGCCGCGCTTTTCCAGTTCATCGGCGATACGGGTCGCGTTAGTACGGGACGAACCCAGCGCACAGCTCAGCTCAGAGGGTTGAATACTGTGGTTTTCCTGAGACTCCAGCGTAATTAACGCCATAAATAACGTCTCGTTAATCCCTTGAGCTTTCAGCATCTTATTGCGGTTATCCAGCAGCTTCCCCTGCATGTGCATGCACAGACGGGTGAGAAGGATCTCATTAAACGGGAAATCCTCATAGCGACTGGCGCGAAATTTTAGCATTTGTTCAATGGGCGTAAACGAACTATCCATTTTGGGCATGACCTCATTAGTTACAGCCGATATAGTAACGATAGTGACAAATAAAGTAAATGTATTAATTGTGGATATACATTAAGGAACTGAAACCGTCACCAAGCGGGGGATACCTTACCACCCCCGCCGTTACCTAAGTCAACAAAAGGTCAATGAACGGTTACTCGGTAGCCGATTGCCGGTGATAACCGCGCCACCAGACCAGCAAATTGAGCAACGCCATCAGGCTGCCGGCCAGGCAGACGCCGCGCCAGCCGTCGTGCTGCCAGGCGCTGGCGGAGATCAGCGACCCGGCCGCGCCGCCGATAAAGTAGCTGGTCATATAGCCTGCGGTGAGGCGGTTACGCGCCTCCGGCTTAACGCGGTAGATTACCGTCTGGTTGGTGATATGCACCCCCTGCACCGTGAGATCCAGTACGACAATCCCGACGATCAGCGCCAGCGCCGAGGCGTGGCCGAACCAGATAGCAATCCACGACAGCAGCAACAGCAGCAGGCCCCAGGTGGTGGTCAGATGTGATTTACCGCGATCCGCCAGGCTGCCCGCGGGACGCGCACCGAGCGCACCCGCGGCACCCGCCAGGCCAAACAGGCCGATGACGCCCTCGGAGTAGTTAAAGGGCGGGGCAGCGAGCAGGAAGGCCATAGAGGTCCAGAGGATGCTAAAGTTGGCAAAGGTAAAGCAGCCCAGCACGGCGCGGGTACGCAGCAGCCTGTCACGGGTAAAGAGGGAGAACACCGAGCCGAGCAGCTGGAAGTAGTTAAGATGATTGTCCTGCTTGACCTTGGGCAGGCCGCGCCAGAGGGCAAAGGCCATCACCACCATCAGGACGGTGGCCACCCAGTAGACCGTACGCCAGCCGCCGAGGTTCGCCAGCAGTCCGGCCACGGTGCGTGCCAGCAGGATCCCCAGTAGCAGGCCGCTCATGATCGTCCCTACCACCTTGCCGCGCTTCGACGGGGTGGCGAGGGTCGCGGCCAGCGGCACAAGGATCTGCGCCACCACCGAAAAGAGACCGGTGAGGGCGGTACCGAGGATCATCATGCCCAGCGACTGGCTGGTGGCGGTAATTAACATGCCGCCTGCAGCCAGCAGGGTCATCACGACGATCATCGTCCGGCGCTCAAACATATCGCCCAGCGGCACCAGCAGCAGCAGGCCTGCCGCGTAGCCGAGCTGGGCGGCGGTGACGATAAAACCGGCCTGGCTGGAGGAGAGCGAAAAGGCGCGCGCGATGGTATCGAGCAGAGGCTGGGCATAGTAGTTGCTGGCCACGGTAAGGCCGGTGGCCACGGACATAAGCACAATCAGCGCGGGGCTGAGCGGATGGGTAGATTTGGTCATGAGTAGGCGATATTCAGATAAATGATTATTTATCATAACGAATTCGTCGGAGCGTGGGGAGGGATCGTGTGTCGGTTCGTGCTGTTGAAAAAATGCTCCCCCACCGGCAGGTGAGGGAGGGAGAACTTACTGCTGCGCGGCCAGCGCCTCTTTGATCCAGCCGTCAAACTGCTGCTGGTGGGCTTTGATCCAGCCGTCGACGTGGCCCTGGATATCCGCTTCCGAGGCTTTGCCCGCGTGCATCATCGCATTCTGGGCGTTGATGTCCGCCAGCGGCAGCTTCATCACGGAGAAGAGCTTCGCCGCCGCCGGGTTTTTCTCTGCCCAGGCTTTGTTGGCAACGATATGCATGGTGTTCACCGGGAAGCCATAGTTCATGCCGTTCGGCAGCTTGGTGTCGATATCCTTCTGCTCGCCCGGCAGGGAGGAGAAGGGTACCTGCAGCCAGACCACATCTTTACCCGGTTTCAGCACGTCGCTCACCCAGTACGGGGTCCAGGTGTAGTAGATCACCGGCTTGCCCTCTTTGAAGCGGGCAATGGTGTCGGCCATCATCGCCGAGTAGTTGCCGTGGCTGACGTTGACGGTTTTCTCCAGATCGAAGGCTTTGTTCTGGTGGTTAATGACCGCTTCACAGCCCCAGCCTGGCGAACAGCCCATCATGTCAGCTTTACCGTCACCGTTGGTATCGAACAGTTTGGCGATCTTCGGATCCTTCAACTGTTCAATATTGGTGATGTGGTACTTCTCAGCGGTTTTCTTATCAATCAGGTAACCCTGCGCCGCGCCGGAGACAAAGGTGCCTTCACGGTAGAACTTCTTATCACCACCGGCGGCGGCGTACATGTCGTCATGCAGCGGCTGCCAGTTGACCGCGGTAAAGGTGGCATCGCCGGAGGCAATAGAGGTGTAACCTACGTTGTAGTCCACTTCGCTGGCTTTATTCACGGTGTAGCCTAGCTTCTCAAGGGCGCGGCTGACCAGCAGAGTCTGGAAAGACTCTTCGGAGATGGTGCTCTGTATTGGCTGAACGGTCATGCCTTTGCCCGGCAGGTCAGCGGCGAAGGTGCTGGTTGAGACAAGGGTGGCAAACGCTGTGGCAAAAAGTACGCTATGTCGCATCGTTGTTCCTTAATTATGGGAAGGGGTAGGTAGGCCCGGCAAGCTGAGCGCCGCCGGGCAAGAACTTACTTAATGAAAGGGCGGGTGATTAATCCAACCGGACCAGAGGTATACCAGCGGCGGTTGCCACGGCTGCGGGAGTCGCGGCCCACGGCCTGGGTCAGGCGGTCAAGAATGATCGCCAGGATCACGATCCCGACGCCGCCGACGGTGGCAAGCCCCATATCGAGACGGCCGATACCACGCAGCACCATCTGGCCGAGGCCGCCCACGGCGATCATCGAGGCGATGACCACCATCGAGAGGGCGAGCATCAGCGTCTGGTTGACACCGGCCATGATGGTCGGCATCGCCAGCGGCAGCTGCACTTTAAACAGCATCTGGCGCGGGCTGGCCCCGAACGAGCGTGACGCTTCGATCAGATCTTCCGGTACCTGGTTAATACCCAGGATGGTCAGACGCACGATCGGCGGCAGGGCGAAGATAATGGTCACCACCACGCCCGGCACGTTGCCGATACCGAACAGCATAACGATCGGCACCAGGTAGACAAACGCGGGCGTCGTCTGCATCGCATCCAGCAGCGGGCGAATAATTTTCGCCGCCCGCGGGCTGCGTGCCAGCCAGATCCCCATCGGCAAGCCAATCACCACGCAGAAGAGCAGGGCGGTCAGCACCAGCGCCAGGGTGATCATCGCCTGCGACCAGGCACCGATCGCACCGATCAGGATCAGCGACACCAGGGTAGCGATGCCCATGCCCGCGCTGCCAAACTGCCAGGCGATCAGCGCAAAGACCACGATGGCCACCGGGGCAGGCATGCCCAGCAGCAGCTGCTGGAAGCCGTTAAGGATATAGTCCACCGGCACGCGGATGCCCTGGAATACCGGACGGAAGTGGGAAACTACCCAGTCGATACCGGTTGTTACCCAGCTGTCCAGCGGGATCAGCGTCTTGTGGAACGGATCCATAATGTTGAAGTGTTCCGGCGCAGGCGGGGCGCTGTTCAGCCAGTCTGCGCTGCCACCGTCGGTCGGTGCCGCCGCCGGAGAGCCGCCCCAGGCGTCGGCAGATTGCGTTGCGGTAGATTGCGTTGCGGTAGATTGTGCGGCGTCTGCCGCCTCGGTGGTTCCCCACGGATTAGATTGATCAGCCATTGTTTGCCCCCTCGCGATCTAAAGCCTGCAGCAGCATCCGTTTTGAGATGATGCCGACGTACTGTTGCTCCTCACCCACTACCGGCACGGCACAGGGTGCCTGACCTACGTGGGAGAGCAGTTCGCTGAGCGGCGTCTCTGCATCGACCGGAGCCGGAGAGTCAATCAACGCCGCGTCGATACCCTGCTGCTGGCTCAGCGCCGCTTTCAGGGAGTCGATGGAGACCGTGCCGACAAACTTGTTGCCGCGCTCAATGACGTAGCCATACTCGCGGTCTTCGTCCTCCAGCAGCTTCAGCGCCGAGCGCGGACCAAAGCCGGGGGCTTTACGCAGCAGGCCAACCGGGCTACGGCGAGCAATATCCTTGGCGCTAAAGACCTGGCTGATGTCCACGCCCCGGAAGAAGGTGCGTACGTAGTCGTTAGCCGGATTATTTAAGATCTCATCCGGCGTGCCGACCTGCACCACTTCGCCGCCCTGCATAATGGCGATGCGGTCGCCGATGCGCATGGCTTCGTCGAGATCGTGGGAAATAAAAACAATGGTGCGCTGCTGGCGGGACTGAAGCTTCACCAGCTCGTCCTGCATCTCAGTACGGATCAGCGGATCGAGAGCCGAGAACGCTTCGTCCATCAGCAGAATATCGGGGTTGATGGCCAGGGCGCGAGCAAGGCCCACGCGCTGGCGCATGCCGCCGGAGAGCTCATCCGGGTAAGCGTGAGCGTAGTTCTCCAGCCCAACCTGACGCAGCGCATCGAGCGCTTTAGTCTGGCGCTCGCTGGCAGGCACTCCCGCTAATTCCATACCAAACGCCGTATTGTCCAGGACGGTCATGTGTGGCATTAGCGCGAATGACTGGAAGACCATCGCAATCTGTTTCCTGCGCACCTCGCGAAGCTCGGCGTCTGATATTTTGGCGATATCTACGCCATCAATCAGCACCTGGCCGCGGGTGGGTTCAATCAGGCGATTGAGAAGGCGAACCATGGTCGATTTCCCCGATCCGGAGAGCCCCATGATGACGAAGATCTCGCCTTCTTCAATGGCCAGACTGGCGTTGATAACGCCAAGCGATAGCCCTGTTTTTTCCAGAATCTGTGCTTTCGAAAGTCCTTTTTCGATATATTTGAACGCTCGCTGCGGATTGTCGCCAAATATCTTATAGAGATTTTTTACTTCAAGTTTAATTGCCATGCAATAAAAAGGTTCCCGTATTTATTTATATCAATACCAATCCTGCTGGAAATAATGAACGGGCTATACCCTAGCACAGTGAGAATCTGAGACAACCCTCAATTGCACTCTGGCATGGAATTTGCCGAACCGCGAACGGCGCGACTTCCAGTGATATAAGGGCCTGGCGGCGATATGCAGGGAGGCAATTTTTTTGCTACGGCAACGGAAATTCCTCCGAATTTATAGACTTCAGAGGAATAATTAGCAGTGGTTAACCATACGTTAGAAAGAAATAGATTTGTAATATGAATGACGGTTTTGGGAAATATCCTGGCGGGCCAGCCGGGAATAGGGCCCGCCAAAATAACAATTAAAAATCCCAGTCCGCGTCTTCAGTTTCCACCGCTTTACCCATCACGTAGGAGGAGCCGGAGCCGGAGAAAAAGTCATGGTTTTCATCTGCGTTTGGTGACAACGCCGCCAGGATAGCCGGGTTCACGTCGGCCATCTCCGGCGGGAAGAGCGCGTCATAGCCAAGGTTCATCAACGCCTTGTTAGCGTTGTAGCAGAGGAAAGCCTTCACCTCCTCTTCCCAGCCGGTTCCCGCGTAGAGCGCCTCGGTGTAGGCCAGCTCGTTATCGTAGAGATCCATCAGCAGATCGAGGGCGAAACTTTTTAACGCCTCCCGCTCGCCAGCATCCACTTTTTCCAGCCCGCGCTGGTACTTATAGCCAATGTAGTAACCGTGCACCGCCTCATCGCGGATGATCAGCCTGATAAGATCGGCAGTGTTGGTTAGTTTGCCCCGGCTGGACCAGTACATCGGTAGCCAGAAGCCGGAGTAGAAGAGGAACGACTCCAGGAAGACGCTGGCGATCTTCTTCTTCAGCGGTGCGTCAGCGGCGTAGTGCTGCAGGATAATCTGCGCCTTACGCTGGAGCGGGGCGTTCTCCTCACTCCAGGCGTAGGCGGCATCCACGTCGTTGGTCTGGCAGAGGGTGGAGAATATCGAGCTGTAGGAGCGGGCGTGTACCGCCTCCATAAAGCTGATGTTGGACATCACCGCCTCTTCGTGAGGCGTCATGGCGTCGGCCATCAGCGCCGGTGCGCCGACGCCGTTCTGAATGGTGTCCAGCAGCGTCAGCCCGGTGAAGACGCGGATCGTCAGCTGCTGCTCGGCGTGGCTTAGCGTTTGCCAGGCGGGAATGTCGTTCGACAGCGGCACCTTCTCCGGCAGCCAGAAATTGCTGGTCAGCCGGTTCCAGACCTCCAGATCCTTATCATCCTGAATAATGTTCCAGTTAACGGCGCTAACCCGTGATAAACGGCTCATCCTCTTCTCCTCACAGCGCGCATGACACGCAGCCTTCAATTTCAGTGCCTTCCAGCGCCAGCTGGCGCAGGCGAATGTAGTAGAGCGTCTTGATGCCCCGCTTCCAGGCATAGATCTGCGCCCGGTTAATATCGCGGGTAGTGGCGGTATCCGGGAAGAAGAGGGTCAGGGAGAGGCCCTGATCGACGTGACGGGTGGCCGCCGCGTAGGTATCGATGATCTTCTCAGGGCCGATCTCGTAGGCATCCTGATAGAGATGCAGGTTGTCGTTGGTCATAAACGGGGCAGGGTAGTAGACGCGCCCGGTTTTCCCCTCCTTGCGGATCTCAATCTTTGACACAATGGGGTGGATGCTGGAGGTCGCATGGTTAATGTAGGAGATGGAGCCGGTGGGCGGTACGGCCTGCAAATTCTGGTTGTAGATGCCGTAGCGCATCACGTCATCGCGCAGCTGACGCCACATCGCCTGCGTCGGCAGGACAATTCCCGCCTGGGCAAACAGCGCGCGCACGGCCTCGGTTTTTGGCTGCCAGCGCTCCTCAATGTACTGCGTAAAGTACTCGCCGCTGGCGTAGCGCGACTGCTCAAATCCGGCAAAGCGCTCTCCACGCTCTCGGGCCAGCATCATGGAGGTATTCAACGCATGCCAGGTAACGGTGTAGAAGTAGAGGTTAGTAAAGTCGATCCCCTCTTCGCTGCCGTAGGCGATGCCTTCCCGGGCCAGGTAGCCGTGCAGGTTCATCTGCCCAAGGCCAATGGCATGCGACGCGGCGTTGCCTGCCTCAATCGAAGGCACGGAGCGAATGTGGCTCATGTCCGATACCGCCGTCAGCCCGCGAATGGCGGTCTCCACGGTGCGGCCAAAGTCAGGGGAATCCATCGTGTGGGCGATATTCAGCGAGCCAAGGTTGCAGGAGATGTCGTGTCCGGTCTGGGCGTAGTCGAGGTTCTCGTCATACTCCGAGGCGCTGTTGACCTGCAAAATCTCCGAGCAGAGGTTGCTCATGTTAATCCGCCCGGCAATCGGGTTAGCGCGGTTGACCGTATCCTCAAACATGATGTACGGGTAGCCCGACTCGAACTGGATCTCCGCCAAACGCTGGAAGAAATCACGGGCGTTGATGGTGGTCTTGCGAATACGATCGTCAGCGACTAACGCCTCATAGTGTTCGCTGATAGCGATATCGCCAAAGGGCTTGCCGTAGATGCGCTCCACGTCATAGGGAGAGAAGAGCGCCATCGGGGCATTCTCCTTCGCCAGGCGGAAGGTGACATCCGGGATCACCACGCCTAGCGACAGGGTTTTAATGCGGATCTTCTCATCGGCGTTCTCCCGCTTGGTATCAAGGAAGCGCAGGATATCCGGATGATGAGCGTGCAGATAGACGGCCCCGGCACCCTGGCGTGCCCCCAGCTGGTTAGCATAGGAGAAGGCATCTTCCAGCATCTTCATTACCGGGATCACGCCGGAGGACTGGTTTTCAATCCGCTTGATCGGCGCGCCCGCCTCGCGCAGGTTCGACAGCAGGAAGGCTACCCCACCGCCGCGCTTGGAGAGCTGGAGCGCCGAGTTCACCGCCCGGCCAATCGACTCCATATTGTCTTCAATGCGCAGCAGGAAGCAGGAGACCAGCTCCCCGCGCTGCTGTTTGCCCGCGTTTAAAAAGGTAGGGGTAGCAGGCTGGAAGCGGGCCGAGAGCATCTCATCGGTAAGCTGGCGAGCCAGCGCCTCGTCGCCCTGGGCCAGGGTCAGGGCGACCATGACCACCCGGTCCTCAAAGTGCTCCAGATAGCGCTTGCCGTCGAAGGTTTTTAGGGTATAGCTGGTGTAGAACTTCCACGCGCCGAGAAAGGTCTGGAAACGAAAACCGCTGCTGTGGGCGGTGGCAAAGAGATCGACAACAAACCCCTGGCCGTAGCGCGCCAGCACGCTACCGTCGTAATAGCCTTCACTCACCAGATAGTCGATCCGCGCCTGCTGGCTGGCAAAGGTCACGGTGTTCGGCAGCACATGCGCAGTATGAAACGCCTCTACCGCCTGACGATCTTTATCAAACTGAATGTGGCCTGATGAATCATAGAGATTCAGCATGGCATTCAGCGCATGGTAGTCCGGCGCGGCCTGCATCACGCGCTCTGCGGTTGTCGTTGCCAAAATTCGCTCACTCCTTTTCGCACGTTATCGAGATCCTGCTGCGTGCCCATCAGTTCAAAGCGGTAGAGGTAAGGGACGCTGCATTTTTGAGAAATCACATCCCCGGCGCGGCCATAGGCATCACCGAAGTTCCGGTTGCCGGCGGCAATGACGCCACGGATCAGCGCCCGGTTTTGTGGATCGTTCAGAAAGCGGATCACCTGGCGCGGCACTGCGCCCGCCGTACCGCCGCCGCCGTAGCTGGGAACGATCAGAATGTAGGGAACGTCCACCTGAATGCGCTCGCGCTCGTTAAGCGGAATACGCACCGCCGGCAGCCCGAGGCGCTCAATAAAGCGCTGCGTATTTTCCGAGCTGCTGGAGAAGTAGACGAGGGTGCTCATGCGCTGGCGACGCGGGAGGCATGCAGCAGGCGGTTAATCATATCCGGGCGGAAGCCGGACCAGCTGGTGTCGCCTGCAATCACGACCGGCAGCTGGCGGAAACCCTGATCGCGCAGGGTATCGGCGGCTTCCGGAACCTGGTCGATATTGACCATCTCAAACTCAACGCCGCGGCTCTCCATAGCGCGTTTGGTAGCGTGACACTGAACGCAGTCATTTCGAGTGTAAATAATAATGCGCATGATTCGTATTCCCATCTATAATGGCAGGTCGGCGCGAAAAAGCGCACCGGGATATGTTGTTCTTTCTTACAGGAATACTAGATGTAGTTATAAAAATTATCAACCACGCTATATATAGGTTTTAGAGCGGATTTATGCCCCGTCGACGATAGCGACGGGGACGGGGGAGGTTTCGGCTGAAATTACAGACGCATGGCAACGGCGAGGCGGTTAAACGCATTCATCAGGCTGATCGCGCAGGTCAGATCGCTCACCTGCTCAGCGCTAAAATGGGCCAGCAGGGGCTGATAAACGCGCTCTTCCGCGTGGCTGTCGGCGATGTGGGTTACCGACTCGGCCCACGCCAGCGCCGCCTGCTCTTTATCACTGAAGTGGTGACTGATCCGCCACCCTGCCAACGCATCGAGTTTTGCCTGCTCAACGCCCGCTTTACGCAGCGCCCGGCTGTGCTTGTCCAGGCAAAAAGCGCAGCCGTTGATTTGTGAAATACGCAGATAGATAAGCTCAATAAACGTGTTATCAAGCGAGCATCGCTCCAGCGCCTGGCTGGCCTGAATCAGGCCGTTATAGATGGCCGGGCTAAGTTCATAGAAAGGCTGGCGTAGTAGCTGGGTCATGACTCTTCTCCTCGTTAAGATGGCAAAAATGTAGCACTATGATGGTCTGCTCTGGAGAGCCATATTTTGATTAAAAAGGCAGACCATAATGGATGCACGCTATCAGCAAATTGCCCGGCAGCTTAAGGCCGCCATCACTTCAGGAGAGTTGAAAACCGGCAGCCGCCTGCCGTCGAGCCGCACATGGGCTCAGGAGAACGGCGTCTCGCGTACGACGGTTGAGCAAGCATACGGAGAGCTGGTGGCGCAGGGGTGGCTGGAGCGGCGCGGGCAGGCCGGTACCTTTGTCAGTCAGACCTCACCGTTGGCGGCGGCGGCGGTACCCATTGCGCACTCCAGCAATGAACATGAGGCGAAGCCGTTTCAGATGGGCTTGCCCGCGCTGGATCTCTTCCCGCGCGCGCTGTGGGCGCGGCTGACCAGCCGACGCCTGCGCACCCAGTCGCGCTTCGATCTCACGCTCGGGGATCCGGCGGGGGAGGCCATGCTGCGTCAGGCCATCGCCGACTACCTTCGCTTCTCCCGCAGCATTGAGTGCCAGCCGGAGCAGATATTTATTACCTCAGGCTATGCGCAGTCGATGAGTCTGATCCTGCAAACGCTGGCCAGCCCAGGCGATGGCATGTGGATGGAGGATCCCGGGTTTCCGTTGATCTATCCCGCCATCGATCGTGAAGGGGTACAGCGTTTTCCTGTTCCCGTGGACCAGAACGGAATGGACATTGATGCTGCGATAGCACGCTGGCCGCAGGCGCGTTTTGCGTTGCTCACCCCAGCCCATCAAAGCCCGCTGGGCGTTGCGCTGTCGCTGCCCCGGCGCAGGCAGGTGCTGGCGTGGGCGGCGGAAAACTCTGCGTGGATTATTGAAGATGATTATGACAGCGAGTTCCGCTACCACGGCAGGCCGCTGCCGCCGCTAAAAAGCCTTGATGCGCCGCAGCGGGTGATCTATACCGGTACCTTTAGCAAGTCTCTGTTTCCAGCCATACGCACGGCGTGGATCGTCGTGCCAGCCGCTGAAGCTGCGACGTTCCGCCAGCGGATAAACAGTAGCCAGTGTAGCGTTCCTACCCTGTGGCAGTATGCGCTAGCGGACTTTATTCAGCAGGGTCACTTCTGGCGTCATCTAAAAAAAATGCGGCTGCACTACGCCCAGCGGCGAGCCTGGCTGGAAGCGGCGCTCATTCACTACGGATTTAACGTGGTTCCCCAACACGGCGGTATTCAGCTAGTGGTAGCCATCGACGGAGATGATAAAAGCATTGTTGCGCGGGCGCAGCTGAGAGGGCTGGCGGTACAGGCGTTAAGCGACTGGCATAGCACACATCCGGTACGCAGTGGGATCTTAATGAGCTTTACCAATATTACGTCTGCAGAGATGGCGATGAAGTGGGTAGGGCGCTTGCAGGAGAGATAAAATTAACCCCGTGAGGGTTAGCTCACGGGGTTAAGGGTATTTATCGACGCAGGCTCAGCAGCGCGCCAAGGAAGATCCCGGCGGCCGCGGCAGCACCTACGCTGCACCAGGGCCTGTCTTTAACAAAGCTATCGGCACAGCCTGCAACATCGGTTGCTGCCTGAGTAACACGGTTACGGCCATGCAGCTTGGCTCGGGTCTTTTTCAGCAGCGCCTGTGCTTTACTGCGGGCACCGTCTGCATCATCTTTTGCATCGCTTCCCCAGGACTTCAATACCGCCTCCAGAGAGTCCGCTAGCTGGCTGACATCATTATTAATATCGTCTACGCCTGCATCTACGTCGTTACGGTTTGGTCTTCTAAGCATATGATCCTCCCTTGATTTCGATGTAATAACCAGTGTAGCGCATAATTTTAACCTCTGACGTGAATCACGAGTTGACGCGTCGTTTATGGACTTTTCCGAAAGCGTTGCTAATGCTCAATACTGTAAGGTGGCGCTGCTGTAGATGATGACGAGGAAAAAATATGTATTTACGACCCGATGAGGTGGCACGCGTTCTTGAGAAGGCGGGATTTACTATGGACGTCGCGACGCCAAAAGCCTATGGCTACCGTCGTGGAGATAACTATGTGTATGTGAATCGTGAAGCTCGGATGGGGCGCACGGCGCTGGTCATTCACCCTACGCTGAAAGAGCGCAGCCAGACGCTGGCTGAACCGGCTTCAGATATCAAAACCAGCGATCACTATCAGCACTTTCCGCTCTACTTAGGCGGAGATGCACAGGAGCACTACGGCATTCCGCATGGTTTTAGTTCGCGTATGGCGCTGGAGCGTTATTTGACTGGACTGTTTGGCGAGTCGGCCTGACTCGCCACGCCATCAGGCTTTGGCCTGATGATAGCTGCTGACCCGGAACAGGCGACGGCAGTAATCAAGGAAGTAGCCGTAGGCTGCGCCCATTACCATTGAGATTACGATATTTGAACTGACGGCAGCAGCGATCTGATGCCAGTCAGCACCTACCATTAGCAGGATCGCCACGTAGACCGGCGACTGAAAAGTCACATACGCTAGCACATCCGCCATGTTTTTCACCCAGCCTGCGGGAGAGATCCGCCGCGCAAGGCGCATAAACGCATCGCGATAGAGACCATAGGGCCATGCAATAAGGATGTTTACCGGGATCGCTACCAGTCGCGAGGAGAGAGACTGCTCGAAGGTCATTCCCGACAGTAAAATCTCAATCAGCATGTTCACGACCGAACAGTAGACAACCATCGCAAACGTGTCTGCCATAGCGTGACGCAGGCGAGACTGTGGAGAGAACATGCTAATGCTCCTGTATAAAAACAGTAAAAGGGGAGGGTTTGCCAGCGTTTTACGGTGCGGCTTTGATTGTGCATAGATTATATCTCTGTCTGTCAACGTACAACTAGCGTAAAATTTTTATTTATCACGCTTTTGTCGATAACATTCTCTGCGGCTGTCTGTTTTTTATCCGCTGCGTTATTTTTGTTGGACCTGGAGTGTAAGAGTTTAGATATCAGGAACTTAAGGGGAGGGGAGGTACGGTGAGCCTCTGCCCACCGTAAAAAGGGTACGTTAGCAGACGCCGAAGTTGCCTTCTTCTTTATACAGAGTGACATCAGCAGCTTTAATGGTTACCTTTTCACCCTGCTCGTTACTGGCAGGTACGGCAACAATCTGGTCCTCATTCACTTCAACAACTTTAAGCTTCTGTCCGCCGATGCGGGGCTGAACATAATCACCAACTGAAAACATATCGTTTCTCCTGTCATTTGATGCAGTTACTATAGGCCAGGCCTGCTGCCTGAGAAAACCAATTAGATCGATTATAACTATCGTTCAATCCCTTAAGAGAGAGTAAGTCTAATTTTAAACGTAAGTAAAAGAGGGTAAAAGCGTGGGGTAAGAGTGGCAGAGTCGTTCAGAGTAGCTACCCTTAAAGAGAAAATGTCTTTTTTTACAGCCACCTGGATAAATTTTACACGGGAGTAATTATGGGTTTTTGGCGAATTGTACTGACTATTATTCTACCCCCGCTGGGCGTCCTGCTTGGCAAGGGCTTTGGTATGGCCTTCATCCTGAACATTATTCTGACACTTTTGGGTTACATCCCAGGTCTGATTCACGCCTTCTGGGTGCAGTCGCGTCCATAGTGCGAGCCACGGGCAGAAGCTCTGCCCGTAGTCATCACGCCGCTAGCGTTTTTTAACCGCTTGCAGAATGTAGGGTTCCAGTAACTTCGCCACGGCAGCGAAAACCGGGACCACGACGGAGTTGCCGAACTGGCGGTAGGCCTGGGTATCGGAGACCGGAATACGGAACGGTGCCTGCCCAGGCTTTTCAAAGCCCATCAGACGAGCGCACTCTCTTGGCGTTAAGCGTCGTGGCCGTCGCAGCTGGTTTTCAACGTTAGTGAAATCCACTTCGCCAAGCGCCCGATCCCAGCCTCTATCAATTAAAATCTCAGAACCATCTTTGTAGTAGCGGGCCGACAGAGTACGCGCCACACTCTCTGCGCGCGTCGGATCGACCAACCCAAAGCCAAAGCCATTTCCCCGGGCCTGGTGTTTTTTGGCGTAGTGCCAAAGATAGTGCCAGAGCTTTTCTGACAGGATGTATTTGCTGTCAGCATCCGACTGAAGAAGCTCGCCAAAGGTGGGGCGACGCTCGGGATAGAAACGGGCAACGTCGCGCAGGGTAAAACCATTATGAATACCCAGATCGCGTCTGAAGCCGACCAGCACGATACGCTCCCGGTGCTGGGGCAGGAAGTGACGGCCATCGATAACCTTGGGATCGTCTTTACCTACAGCGGCGGCATCGGCAACCTCATAGCCAAGCTCCTCCAGCGTCGCCATGATGACGGCGAAAGTTTTACCTTTATCGTGGCTCTTCAGGTTTTTTACATTTTCCAGTACGAAGATGGCGGGCTTTTTCGCTTTGATAATGCGTGCTACGTCGAAAAAGAGGGTGCCTTGTGCTTCACACTCAAAGCCGTGAGCCCGGCCCAGGGCGTTCTTCTTGCTGACGCCTGCCAGACTGAACGGCTGGCAGGGGAAACCGGCCAGTAGCACGTCATGATCGGGGATAGCATTGTCAATGTGCACATAGGCTTCGGTTTCAGACACCTCTTTATCCGCACTGAGCGTGACTTCCCGGATATCCTGGTTAAACCGATGCGACGCTTCGTCATTAAACCAGTTAGCCTGGTAGGTACGGACCGCACTTTTGTTCCATTCGCTGGTGAAGACGCACTGCCCACCGATGGCTTCAAAGCCGTGACGAATGCCGCCGATACCGGCAAAAAGATCGATAAAGCGAAAGGCATAATTAGGATGGTGTGCCGGAGGGGAGGGCAGCATTTTCTGTAATAGCTCTGCCTCCAGCGCCGTCAGGGATTTGGGCGCGCGCTTACCGTTTACCCAGCGATTAAGTGTCTCCCGGCTCCACTCGCTCTTACCCAGCTTTCGCAGTTGCTCGGCCACATATTTTTGACCATAGATGGCCAGGACCCGATCAAGCAACTTTCTGTCCTGAGCCTGCTGCTGCTCCTCTTGCGTACGCGCACGTTCAAGCAAATCCTGCGCTATCACATCAAATTCCGCCATGATCTCTCCTTGGGTTTAATGTGTGAAAATATATCACTCATTTGACCCAGCGAAACGAAGAATTTTTGTTAAATAGTGCCGGGTAACCGTTGAGCCCCTCAGCGGCAACATCAGAAGCGATCGGGCAAATTCCTGTTGATACGAATCAGCCTGCCTTTTTCCATCTCAATAAACCCACCCGCTTTAAGTTCTGAAAGGATTTTTAGAATGATACTTCGCGATAGTCTGGAGAACGTTTGCATATATTTTACGACGGTATAGCGCTCTTTAATAGTCTGTCCATTTTCACTGTTCATATAAATGAGATAGCTTCTAATAATCTCATAGGCTGACTGCAATCCGGACGTAGCGGTCCGTGCGGCTAAGGAGTTGATTATAGTAACCATGACGTTGATAACGTCAGGCCAGAGATGTTTTTCCTCAATTGTTTTTATGAAATCGCCAACGCTAATAGAATCAACCATACAGGGTACAATAGCCTCATGCTGAGCAATCGTCCCGGCTGGAGCAAGTTGTGCAAGGCCTATAATAGAGGGGCCCATCATAATGCCCAAATTCTGCTTCTTTTCATTTTCGCCCACTGAGCTAATCATCGCGCCATCAAGCAGAAAATAGATTCTCCTGGCACCATGTTCATTTTTGGCTTTGACGGGCAGCGTCTGGCCCGGTTCAAGCAGAGATGGCTGTGTGACAGGAAATTGAGATAAGATAGTGTTTATCGAGTCGAGAGGCTTATTTATTTTATGAAGTTCCATTCTTCTTGTTTATCCTTCTTGGACGTATTGAGGGTGGATATACTATCGTTTGAAAAAAATCAAAGAAAGGCCTAAAGGCAATAATAAACCATCTGATTCGGATTAATAATATTTTGATAATGATTTTAAT
This sequence comes from Pseudescherichia sp., assembly GCF_032052675.1. Lineage (NCBI taxonomy): Bacteria > Pseudomonadati > Pseudomonadota > Gammaproteobacteria > Enterobacterales > Enterobacteriaceae > Pseudescherichia > Pseudescherichia sp. The sequence continues at coordinate 26,467 of NZ_DAMBWA010000020.1, read as the reverse complement.
GTTTTCAGGAGCTATCTGGCTGTTTAAACAGACGCCATCATCAGCCTTTTCCAACCTATAACGAGTCGTTGTTTACGGCAAGTATTCTTGCTAACTTTCTCGCTTCACTTGATTAACAGGTAAAATGATGAGCTGCGTTTTTCTGAGCGTAAAAGGCCCTTCTTATTGACCGGTGACAAATAGATGGGATATGGGGCTTTTTTGCCTGAGTCAGACCAAAAAAGAGAAAGAGGGCCTTGTCTATAATGATAGGTTATTAATTAAGCCGAGCTAATAGTATAGGTAAGCACGCCTTGCAGCCGGTTTCGATCTTTTCTTTCACTTAGGCTATCCCATATTAACAAAAAATTAGAGGTGATTATATGTGGTCAAATGATTCATCGAATAGTCTTATTGTTGCTAACCCTGTCAATGCACTCTCTCAGAAATCAATACCCTCTATGGATGGTGGGGTATATACCGCCTGGATTGATAGCGTTGGCTCGCTGTATGTACAACGTATTGATGCAAGCGGTAACCTATTATGGCCGTTAAGCGCGCCGTCTACAGAGGGTATACTGGTATTGACGCGCCATTTAACCTACACCTATGATTTTGGTTTTAGCTTAGATGCGGAAAATAATATTATAATCGGCATTGACTCGGGGTTTAATGACGGTTCTTCAACTTTCGATTCGCCTGGCGGTAAAGCGCTCGTTTTTAAACTATCACCTGAAGGGGCGTTCCTTTTTGGCGAGGAGGGGGTAGTTGTCTCTCCTGCGGATGAAATTGTAGAACAAGTCTATTGCGTGGTGACAAGCGATAACGGTATTGTTCTCTCCTGGAATAGTGTTAGTGGTGAATATATTAGAACGGTAAAAATTGATGCTAATGGGCAGCAATTATGGGGGGATGGGAAAATAACCGAACCTTTAAAAATGACCGTGCCCATCAATGATCTTATTCCTGACGATAACGGTGGGGCGATTCTGTCATTTATCTATACGACACCGCCTTTTATCAAAGCCATGCTAGGTCAAGAGGCCAAACGGGAGCTTCTTGCACAAAAATTCACTACAAAGGGTAAAAATGCCTGGGCCCAAAAAATTATCACTGTGTATACACCAGGCTCGCTCTCTAACGGGCTTACTGATGGAGTAAAATGTCCTGTCGTTGATGACGGTGCAGGCGGCGCAGTATTCGCGATCCCGGCGCCTAATCCACTTAATAACAGCCAGATAAAAACCTATATTCAACATCTTTTATCCGAAGGCCAATTAAAATACACCGATATCGGCGTAGCTGTTTCAACAAATTCAGTCAATAGCGATCTTGTTCCTTTTGTCAGTTATGACGTTGAAACGGATACAACTTTTGCGCTGTGGAATGCTACAAAACCGAATGAAGAGCAGTCGTATCTTGAGGATGATACGGTAGTGGCACAGATGATTACTGGTTCCGGAAATCGAGCCTGGAGTGATGAAGGTGTGCAATTGGAGGAGTGGTATACTAATGGAATTGGCTCGCAACCCGTAGGCATGTACCCTTTCAACGATGGCACAATGGCTATGTGGATCCCTTCTCGCAACAGGACAGAGGTCGAGAATGATACTATCAGAGCGGCAATGCTTGATAGCCAGGGTGAATATACATGGGCAACTCAAACGGTTGACTTAAAAACAAGTGCCACACAAGCATCTTCCTATAATTCACTCAAAAACACGGATAACACTTTTGCGGTTGCCGCATGGGTAGATAACAGTACTCCTGTACGCGCCCAAAATATTAATGAGGATGGAACACTGGGAGAATAATTTACATCTCGTATAACTGAACTTTCTCATGCTCATAAGGCCCAGACGGTAGGTTTGGGCCTTAACGTTTAAAGTATCGCTGAATAGATAGCTCATTCACATTAATTAGCTGAATGATTTAGCAAACGCATCTCTTCCCTGAACGATCAGCACAAGAGTAACGATATGATAAGTGTCTAACTTGTGGCCAAGAAAAACGATTCCCATCAGGCCGCCGGAGACCGGAATAAGATGTGTGTATATTTCGCTACACGTAATATCAATCAACGAAACGCCTCTGCTCCAGAAGACGTACAAGAGCTATGATGGAAAAAATAAGGAAAATAGTGTCGGCGATAACTAATGGAGTCACGTGATAGAGTACGCTATGAAAACTCCTGCTTAAAAACAACATGTAATATGAATAGCGGAACCAGGATAGCGTTCCCTATCAACGAGCTAAGGGAAACAAATCACGTATTTTTTACTTGCTTATCTTTTAGCCGGAGCAGCGCACAGTAGAACGTCCAGCTAAGGGCAGATGTGATGGTTAATATCTCCCCCCAGCCAAAGGCTTTCATACCTTGACCGCCACTAACGTTGGAAAAGGCAAGATATATCACACCCGCCGTGCTGACTATCACGCCAACAACCCCGAGGCATCCCGCAGACGCCTGATGATTTAGCACGTCACGCCTGTATCAATACGCGGTTTTCCCTTAGGGAAGGAATTAATGCCTGGGAGCTGAAGAGGCGCGATGTCGCTCTGCAATGCCGTATCGACGGGCCGCTGATCTTTAATTCAGTCTACGCCACGATGAACGCTGCTCTGGCGGGATATGGGCTGGCCTATGTTCCTGAGATCCTCGCTCGCCCCTGGCTGGAGAGCGGGCGTCTGCAAGCGGTGCTTCAGGATTGGTGCCCTGTGCAACAGGGTTACCATATTTTCTACTCCAGCGAGCGGCAGCTCTTGCTAGCGCTGGCGCTGATTATCGATACGCTGCGCTATGAGCCACAGGAATAAAGGGTGTGATAGCGGAGAAGAGGCTGGTCCTTAGGTGAACGGCAGACACAAAAAAGCCCGCAGGGCTTGCGCCGTGCGGGCTTTCAGGACTTCATCGGATGACTCTGGTAATCACCGATGGAGAATTTTGGTGGAGCTGGCGGGAGTTGAACCCGCGTCCGAAATTCCTACATACCATTTTAATAGTAATAAAAACAGATATTTAATAATAAAATCATCATGTTATTGTAATTGGTGTTCGTCAGGTTTTATATGATTTTAAGTCTATGCCGCCAATCTGCCGCCATAAATTATCGGTTCCAGTTAAGATTGTGAAGCGGGTTTTTTGTTACTGCATCTTCCAGATGGTCGGGGGCAAAGTGGGCGTATACCATCGTCATTTTGATATCTGCGTGGCCCAGAATATCGCGCAGTACCAGTATGTTTCCTCCATTCATCATAAAATGACTTGCAAAGGTATGACGCAGTACGTGGGTGCATTGCCCCTCAGGTAAATCAATGCCAGCCCGTTTCACTGCACGCTCAAAAGCTTTTCTGCATGGAGTGAATAACCTTCCTCGGTTTTTGGGGAGTTCATCGTACAGTTCCTGAGAGATAGGTACGGTCCTGTTTTTCTTACCTTTGGTTTTGGTATAGGTAATTCGATACTTTGATAGCTGATGTCCCTGCAGGTTTTCGGCTTCGCTCCAGCGTGCGCCGGTCGCCAGGCAAATTTTTGCAATCATCAGCAGGCTAGGACTTTGAGAATCAGCGCAGGCATCTAGCAGGCGTTTGATTTCATCCTCAGCCAGGAACGTCAGTTCCCCTTCAGCGATCTTGAATGTGGGCAGCCCTGCTAAGGGGTTTGGTGCTGACCAATGCCCCATCTTTTTCAGCGTGCCAAATACAGAGGAGAGGTTGCGTTGTTCAAGGTTTACTGTCCGGGGTTTAACTGGCGCCATGAGTACGCCATCTTCATTTTTAATTTCCCCCTTTAACCGGGCTTCCCGGTATTTTGTGAAATCACCTGCGGTTAACTCCGATGCAATGGGATCACCTAGGCCATTGCAAATAATTCTGAGTTTCGCCATTAGGCGTTTAGGGTCCGCAAGGGTCTGTCCGTAGAGTGAATGCCATTGCTCAATCACCTCTGACAAATGGCGCCGGTCTTCCTTTTCTCCCAGCCAGGGCTTTTTGTTAACTTCATCCATGGTGAAGTTTTCAAATGCTATAGCCTCGCCTTTCGTCGCAAACTGCTTGCGTACTCGCTTTCCGTCGCGCCCGGTCGGGTAACACTCGCACAACCATTTTCCGTTCGGCTGCTTCCTGATAGTCATACGTTATAGACTCTTGATAACTTTGACTGCGCGCCCGATGACTTCAACATCATCCACTGAGCACTCAAAAGATGCTTCATCTTGTTGAACCACAATCCTATTACCTGGGATGCGTGAGATTTTGACGAAGCTTTTTACACCATCGATATCTACCAGCCAAAAGCCATTGCTGATCTGTTTCACGGATGTATCAACAACAAAACTATCTGTAGGTGTCTTTACGAACAAAGAATTTGAAGACTCACCCTCTAACAACCTGCTATCCAAAAGCATTTCATCATCTGGCTGCAGTTCACCGTTCTTCAACTCCGCGTGTTTGATGCTGGGAGCAACGATTTTAGAAAGTGGTCTTACTGTGACTGGAGTTTCCTTTTTGAGATTTTTTTCCTCGCTGTCAATTGCATACATTTCCCCCTGACCAGTGGCCAGCCATAAAAGAGATATTCCAGTTTCAAGAGCACATTGGATAACCCATTCAGCGGGAAAGCTATCTCGTAAGTATCTGTTTGCCATAGTGCTTTTTGATACTGACAGATGCTCGCACAGTTGTTGGCGCGAGCTAAAATTGTAGGCCTTAATGAGCCTATTGATCGCATCACGCCCGCCGCTATCGTTACCAGCCTTGATTAAACTCATAATCAAACCCCTTGACGCATATAAAAAGTGATCCTAATATCCATTCAGGTTTTGAAAACCAAACTCAAACCATATAAAACGAGATAAAACGAAACTAAACTAAGAGATACTGCACTATGAGCACTGAGATTTCAATTCGTGTACCAAAAGTGATAGCGACTCCAGCAGAGTTCGCGGAGTGGGAGGGGTACTCTCGCGGCTCTGTTTATCAGATGATTCATAACGGTAAACTTGCTAACTACATTGAAAAGAAAGAGAAAAACAAAGGTCGAGTTTCCATTTTGTATCTTAAGTACAAGCAAGAGCAGGCTCGTAAGAACATGGAGCACTCAGCCTTCAACTACAACGTTGTTGTTGGTCAGTGAGTTCAATTATGAGAACCATTTCAGAGGCTAACATGTTTGATTATCGCGTTTCCAAACATCCTCATTTTGATGAAGCCTGCCGTGCTTTCGCATTGCGTCACAATATGGCGAAACTGGCAGACCGCGCAGGAATGAAGGTTCAGACGCTGCGCAACAAGCTGAACCCGGACCAGCCACATCAACTGACGCCGGCGGAAATCTGGCTGCTTACCGATCTTACTGAGGACTCCACGCTGGTTGACGGCTTTTTGGCTCAGATTCACTGCCTGCCATGCGTACCGATGAACGAAGTGGCAAAAGAGAAGCTGCCGCATTACGTCATGAGCGCTACAGCTGAAATCGGACGTGTTGCCGCCGGTGCCGTATCGGGTGATGTGAAAACCACCGCAGGCCGCCGCGATGTTATCAGCAGCATTAACTCTGTAACTCGTCTGATGGCACTGGCTGCCGTTTCGATGCAGGCGCGTTTGCAGGCTAACCCGGCGATGGCAAGCGCGGTGGATACCGTGACGGGCCTCGGCGCTTCGTTTGGTCTGATCTGAGGTGATTATGCTGACTAAAGAACCTTCTTTCGCGTCACTTCTTGTAAAGCAAAGCCCGGCAATGCACTACGGTCACGGCTGGATCATGGGCAAGGATGGCAAACGCTGGCACCCGTGCCGCTCTCAGGATGAACTGCTGGCTGACTTGTCCACAACCAAACAGGGGAAATCATGGCTATTGAAGGCGCTACGGCGACTGTTCCATTAAGCCCCGGTGAACGCCTGGATGGACTGAACCATATTGCGGAATTGAGGGCTAAAGTGTTTGGTCTGAATATTGAGTCGGAGCTTGAAAGGTTTATTAAAGATATGCGCGATCCACGCGACGTAAATAATAAACAGAATGAGCGGGCACTGGCGGCCATTTTTTATATGGCAAAAATTCCGGCAGAACGTCACGGCGTCAATATTAGTGATCTGACTACTGACGAAAAGCGGGAACTGGTTAAAGCAATGAATCATTTTCGTGCAGTGGTGAGCTTATTTCCCAAACGGCTAACCATGCCGAATTAATCCACAACAGAAATTAATGGCGTAAACCCGCCGGGCTTCCTATTGCCAAAATTCAGGAGAAACAACTATGCGAAATATTGAAACCCGTACCACTAAAACCGGACCAGATGATGCCGGACTCAACCTGCTGCTGACTGAGGCACGCAAAGAAGAACGCCGGGGACGCGCAGATGTGATGGCTGCACGTCTGGACTCTTTGGCAGCCCGTATCGTGTCACGTCAGCTTAACCATACAGAAGCGGCTGAGTTGCTGCGTCAGGAAGCGGTGAAGATTCAGAACGAAGCGCAGGAGATCCACTGATGGCTGATTCAATGGACCTCGTACAGCAGCGCGTTGAAGAAGAACGCCAGCGCCACATCCACACCGCCCGCAATAAGGCACCGGGCTTTTCCCGTGTTCTCTGCATTGATTGCGATGCGCCGATCCCGCCAGCTCGCCGCAGCGCCATTCCGGGCGTGCAGTGCTGCGTCACTTGTCAGGAAATTGCAGAGCTGAAAGGCAAACACTACAACGGGGGTGCTGTATGAGCACTATCCTGAAATGGGCGGGAAATAAAACCGCCATCATGCCGGAACTGATTAAGCACCTTCCTGCTGGCCCGCGACTGGTTGAACCTTTCGCGGGTTCATGCGCTGTAATGATGGCGACAGACTATCCTCATTATCTTGTCGCGGATATTAATCCCGATCTTATCAATCTCTATAAAAAAATTGCCCTCGATTGTGAGGCTTTCATATCACGTGCAAAAAATATTTTTGCGATAGCGAATAGAGAAGTTGCTTATTACAACATTAGACATGAGTTTAATCATTCCTCTGAAATTACTGATTTCATGAAAGCAGTATATTTCCTTTATCTCAATCGTCATGGTTATCGTGGACTGTGCCGCTATAACTTGAGCGGTCATTTTAATGTCCCTTACGGTAATTATAAAAATCCGTATTTCCCTGAAAAAGAAATACGCACTTTTGCAGAAAAGGCTCAACACGCAACGTTTATCTGTGCCAGCTATGACGAAACACTGGCGATGCTGCAGACGGGTGATGTGGTTTATTGTGATCCGCCATACGATGGCACATTTAACGGTTATCACACTGCCGGTTTTACAGAGGACGACCAGTATCATCTGGCGTCTATTCTTGAACGCCGGTCATCAGAAGGTCATCCGGTTATCGTGTCCAACAGCGACACATCCATGACACGCTCCCTTTATCGTAATTTCAACCGCCACCGTATCACCGCAAAGCGCAGCATGGGTGTGGCTGCAGGTGATGGTAAATCTGCATCAGAAATCATCGCCACAAAATCAGCAGGCTGGTTTGATGTCGATTTGGCGTCCGGTCCAGATATCTCGGTGGAAACTGAGGTGCGGGCGTGGCAGTGAGTAAATTCACATTACATAATGCACCAACCACCGGCGGCTCGAATGAGGCCGCCGTGGCCTTTTCATGGAATAACCCCAAAAAAGCGGTTAACCCATATCTTGACCCGGCGGAAGTCGCGCCGGAGTCTGCGCTTTCAAACCTGATCGCTCTTTACGCTGCGGATAACGAGCAGGAGCAGCTGCGCCGTGAGGCGCTGAGCGATGAGGTCTGGGAACGCTATTTCTTCGATGAATCCCGTGATCCTGTCCAGCGTGAAATGGAGCAGGACCGGCTGATTAGCCATGCCAAAATGGCGCGCGAGCAGCAGCGTTTTAATCCCGATCTGGTTATTCTGGCTGACGTTAACGCCATGCCGTCCCATATCAGCAAGCCTCTGCTGGAGCGGATTAAATATTTCCATAGTATGGGCAGAGCAAAAGCCTATTCCCGCTACCTGCGTGAAACAATCAGGCCGTGTCTTGAGCGGCTGGAGCGCGTGCGTGACAGTCAGGTGTCTGCCTCTTTCCGGTTCATGGCGAGTCATGACGGGCTGGAGGGGCTGCTGGTACTGCCTGAAATGAATCAGGATCAGGTCAAGCGTCTTTCCACGCTGGTTGCGGCACATATGAGCATGTGTCTCGATGCGGCCTGTGGTGATCTGTTTGTCAGCGATGGTATTAAACCAGAAGAAATCCGCCAGGCATGGGAAAGGGTTGCCGCAGAGGCGATGCGCCTTGAGGTCATCCCGCCTGCCTTTGAGCAGTTACGCCGCAAAAAGCGCCGCCGCAAGCCGGTGCCCTATGAACTGATCCCACCATCGCTGGCGCGTATGCTGTGCGCGGACTGGTGGTATCGCAAATTGTGGCAGATGCGCTGCGAGTGGCGCGAGGAACAACTGCGCGCCGTCTGCCTGGTCAACAAAAAAGCATCCCCGTATGTCAGCTACGAAGCCGTGATCCACAAACGCGAGCAGCGCCGCAAATCGCTGGAGTTCTTCCGCTCACATGAGCTGGTTAACGAAGACGGCGACACGCTGGACATGGAAGACGTGGTGAACGCCAGCAACAGCAATCCGGCACACCGCCGTAATGAAATGATGGCCTGTGTTAAGGGACTGGAGCTGATCGCGGAAATGCGCGGAGACTGCGCGGTGTTTTATACCATCACCTGCCCGTCACGCTTCCACGCAACCCTCAACAACGGCAGACCTAATCCGAAGTGGACCAGTGCCACTGTCCGGCAGAGTAGTGACTATCTGGTTGATACGTTCGCCGCTTTCCGCAAGGCAATGCACAAGGCCGGGCTGCGCTGGTATGGCGTCAGGGTGGCAGAGCCGCACCACGACGGCACCGTGCACTGGCACCTGCTGTGCTTCATGCGCAAAAAAGATCGCCGTTCCATCACCGCGCTGCTGCGTAAGTTTGCCATCCGTGAAGACCGCGAGGAGCTGGGCACCAATACAGGGCCGCGCTTCAAGTCCGAGCTTATCAACCCGCGCAAGGGCACGCCGACCAGCTATATCGCTAAATACATCAGCAAAAACATCGACGGGCGCGGGCTGGCTAAAGAAATCAGCAAGGAAACCGGCAGATCACTGCGTGATAGCGCCGAGCATGTCAGCGCCTGGGCGTCACTGCACCGTGTCCAGCAATTTCGTTTCTTTGGTATTCCGGGGCGTCAGGCATACCGCGAGCTGCGCTTGCTGGCTGGTCAGGCGGCGAGAGTGCAGGGCGAACGCAAAGCAGGTGCGCCGGTACTGGATAATCCACGTCTGGATGCGGTACTGGCGGCGGCTGATGCGGGCTGCTTTGCCACCTACATCATGAAGCAGGGCGGTGTGCTGGTTCCCCGTAAACATCACCTTGTCCGCACGGCATATGAACTTAACGACGAACCGAGCGCCTACGGCGATCACGGTATCCGTATCTATGGCATCTGGTCCCCGATTGCAGAGGGCAAGATTTGCACGCACGCGGTGAAGTGGAAAAAGGTTCGTAAGGCCGTTGACGTTCAGGAGGCGGCAGCCGACCAGGGCGCTTGCGCCCCTTGGACTCGTGGCAATAACTGTCCCCCTGTTGAAAATTTGAACCAGACAGGGGGGGAAGTACCGGATATTACGGCCTTGGATGAAAAGGCGCTGCAGGACTATCTGCACGGCATGGGCAAAAAGGAACGGCGGGAGCTGGTCGCCCGGCTCAGGCTGGTAAAACCGAAACGGAAAAAGCCTTATAAGCAGGATATTTCTGAGCAGCAGCGCCTGCAGCTGGAGTATGAGCTGCACTCCAGAGGATTCGATAGCAGTGAGTATGAGGTGAATTTACTTTTACGCGGCGGCAGCCTTCCGTCAGGGGGAGGGCTGCGCATCTTTTACCAGAAAGGGCGGCTGCGTGAAGATGACAAATGGAGACAGTATTAGTAACGCTTCGAAAATATTTCTCGTTTTGATCCTTATCAGGGCTATCTTGCTGAATCTCAAAAAGCGTTTTACATTTAGAAATTGATATTATACTGTATGCATAAACAGTGTTTATACATACAGTTATCTTTGAAAGTGGCCTTGGAAGGAGGTAAAATGCAGGATTATCTTTTGGAGTCATTGAAACTTCAGCGCATTGATTTTTTCATAAAGTTAGTAGCGGAGAGTGAGTGCAGCGACGAAGAGAAACATCTTGCTATCCAATGGGTTTCTGAATTGACTGACGAGCTGATGGCTAAAATCCGAAATCATGAACATAAGCGAACATAGACGCAAAAAGTTAGTTTATCGTGGATGTTTCATGCAGGTGTTTCTCCTTATCAATTAACTATTTAGCCATATAAATATCAAATGAAATTATGATCTCGTCTAATTGAATACCTGCTATCTGATTTGTGATCGCTGTCAACATAGTTCAATCTTGTACACATTTTAATGTCTTGTTTTATATGTCATTTCTAAATTTGACTGTATGAAATGACATGTTGACTTTTGATTTTATGAGAGGTAGGCTGAAAACGCCTTTTGTTTTATATTTATTAAATATTCACAGCTTTCTACTGAAAATTTATAACGGGCACTTAAGAGATTAAGTGCCTTTATTATATTAAGGACTAGGTATGAGTAAGAAAGTAAAATTAGATAAAGATAAAGAAAAAGAAACAGAAAGTGATATCGAACAGAAAATAATATTTCCATTTCTAACTAAAAACTCTGTAGATGGCCTTGGGATAAATAAAGAATACATACTTACTAAAAGAAATATAAAAAGCCTAGAAATAGGGAAGGGCAGCACAAAAAAAATATACTACCCAGATTATCTAATTATAATAAATGGTGTTCCTGTATTACTTGTGGAAGCTAAGACACCTGGTGAGGATTTGGATAGCGCATTTCAGGAAGCTAGATTATATGCGCTAGAATTAAACGCGAAATATGAAAGTGGATTGAATCCTCTCACAAAGATTATAGCTACAGATGGCTATGAGTGGCTTGCCGGTGAGTGGGATAATAATCAGGGAAGTTATCGATTAAATGAAATATCGCCTGCGGATAAAGTTTGTGCAAGTTTTCTGGAGGAATTTTCTTTTGATTCCCTTTCGAAGTTGTCTGAGGAGTTTATCGCAAAGTCTGAGCCCAAAAGGTACTGGAAACCTAGAAGAATGATGGGTGGAAAGGCTGCTCAAAACGAAGAGGTTGGTCATAACACTTTTGGTGCAACGTTAATCTCTGAATATGGAAATATTTTCAATCCCAATACACTAAATGATCGCCAGTTTATTGCTCGTGAAGGATATATTTCCTCTAGGCGTCGGGATCGATATACCAAGCCGATTGATAAAATCATCAGAGCGGCGCAACCAGTAAGTAATAGTGACTCTAGGTTAATTGAGGATACCGATAATCCTAAGGAAATAATTGATAAATTCAGGGGGCGTTCTCCTCTTGAAAATAAAGTCTTATTGATTGTTGGTAGCGTTGGATCAGGCAAGACGACTTTTATTGATCATTTAAAAGAGGTTGCCCTGCCAAATGATATTGTTAATAGCACCCTTTGGTTGCGTTTTAATATGAATGAGTCACCTGTATCCTCCGAGGAAGTTTATGATTGGCTTAGGGGTAAAATCATTCAACAATGCGAGTTATCCTATCCTAATATTGACTTTGATTTATTAGACACGTTAAAGAAACTTTATTCGGTGCAGATAAATAAGTTTAATAAGGGTGAAGGGCAGTTGCTGGCTGGTGACGAATATAATAGAGAGTTATACAAAGTTATCAAAGACTGTAAGTCAGATTTACATGAAACAGCTCTTGCATATACTAGATATTGCGGAACTGAGCGTGGTAAACTAGTCGTGATTGTGCTTGATAACTGCGATAAAAGGACTTTGCCTGAACAGTTATTAATGTTTCAGGCTGCTCAATGGTTACAAAATGAATTCAGGTCGTTGATAATCCTTCCCTTAAGAGAAGAGACTTATGATAATTATAGAGATCGCCCTCCTCTCGATACCGCTTTAAAAGATATGGTTTTTCGTATTGAGCCACCTTTGTTCAATTATGTACTTCATTCGAGAGTGCAATTAGTTCTCAAAGAAATGACGAGGAATAGCAGTAGTAACACTCTTTCTTATTCTCTTCCTAATGGTTTTAATGTGGAATATAGTAAGGATGAGCGTTCTTATTATTTGACTTCAATTGTTAATTCTATTTTTGTGCATGATGCGCAGATTAGAAGGATGATAGTTGGGCTTTCAGGGAGAAATATAAGAAGAGCGTTAGAGATCTTCTTGGAGTTTTGTACTAGCGGGCATATTACTGAAGATGAATTTTTGAAGATAAGGCAAAGTGAAGGGCGGTATGCTCTTCCATTACATATAGTCACTAGGGTTTTATTAAGATTAAATCGTAGGTTTTACGATAGCGATAACTCTTATCTGAAAAATATATTTTCAACAGAGAGAGATGATGAAAGAGGTAATCATTTTACAAGGTTCGCAATTCTGAAGTGGTTTTATAATCATTTTGGTTCGAGCGGTCCAACTGGTCTGAAAGGGTATTTCCCTTTATCTACATTAAAAAGAGATTTAGTTAAGTTTGGTTTCTCTCCAAAAGTGATTACTCGTGAGGTTGATTACTTACTTCATGGGCAATGTTTAGTCTCAGAAGATTTTAGAGAGGCAGGAATAACTGATGAAGACTTGCTACGATTATCTTCTGCAGGTTTTGTCCATTTAGATATGCTTTCAAATATAAGTTATCTTGCAGCACTGGCGGAAGATACTCTTTTCCCTGCTGAACATATTGCAAAAAGAGTTTCTGACCGTATGGGCTCGGTTCAGAATCAGTATAATAAGCAAATGGTGAGTGCCAATGCTAAGGAGTTAGTTGATTTCCTTGAGGCTCAGCGTGCTACAATTGCAGATTTTTCGGAAGAGTTTATTGCAGGGAGTGACTATCGCGATTTAACTGATATTCAGGCTGCGGTAAATGCAGTTCGGGCATTTGAGGAAAAAATCCGCGATCCTGAGTGGGCTGATTTCGAATCTAAGTTCCAGTCTGGAGATGTATTAGAAGGTACGGTTAGAAACTGTGACCAAAAATATGGGATTTTTGTTAATTTCACAGGGAAAATTACTGGTTTAATTCATAAATCCAAGTTACCAATGGGCTATGTCCGAATGAATGAGTTTTCAAGAGGGAACAGAATCAGAGTACGCATAGAAAATGATTTCAATGCAGTTGAACAAAAAATTAGTTTATCACTTGTTGAAAAGAATGATTCTTAAACCATGGCAAGTGCTGCTTATATGATGGGTTGTAAGGTTCGGTTTGAGTTGCATGGCCATACTGCATGAGAATGCATGATTATTCGAGAGTTCTTTATGTCGGCACCCGTCAGTTATGACGGGCTATTTATGGATCATGCAGATGCATGAAAACCACTACGTAAAGCGGGCAGGCGTGGCGGGGCTACGAGCGCGCGGTTTTGGGGTTAATCGCGGTTTTGGCGCCCCAAAGTTGGGCGTGCATGGTCATTTTTTGGGGCTGGTCGTGCGCGCCTGCGTCGTGGTGAGGCGCTGCGTTTCGTCGTGAGCTGCCAGGTGGCGAAAGCGTAGGACTGCTCAGCGAGGCGCTGAGGCGCTTTGATGGTGAGGCAGGGCATAAGGGAATAAAAAAACCGCCCGGAGAAGGGCGGTTTATATCAAAGGTTGGCAGGTGGGCGTCAGTCTTCATCGGTCAGGTAGGGGTCAAAGCGTATCACCTCATCACCCAGCCACTCGTTAACTTCTTTGATGCGGCCCTGCAGGGGGGTAAGTTCGTTGCGAACGAAAACGCGCGCCGCTTTTTCCACATCGCCAAACCCGCCAGTATTCGTTGGAATAATCCCCATCAGCTGCGGCGGCACGCGGTGAGCTGCCAGCATGTCATCACGGCTCACATTCTTGATGTTAAGAAACTCATCTTTCGCTGCGACTTCTGACAGCGGGATGATCTGAATGCCGTCTTTCTTGCCGTTCGGGCTGTACATAAACAGGTTGCGGAAGTTGCCTGGCCCTTTCGATTTTTTAAGTGCTTCGCGTATGTTGTCCACGTCTTTCTGATCGGCGGCGGGGTCGCTCATGTACATGATGAAACCAGCATGGCTACCGTTGAGGTAATACTTACGGCGAAACAGCGTGGCCGATTCATTCAGCAGGGCGGAAGGAATGGCAGAGAGGTATTCCGGCATTCCGTATAGCTCCTGGTTAACGTCAGGTTCCATCAGATGAAACACGCTTCCCTCATCGAACTGATAGGGCTGTGAGTTGTGGCCATACTGTGCAAACCAGTAGGTGTCCGGGTCAATGCCACGGCGGGTGTATTTGGCAAGCGAGGCGCGCAGCTCCATGATCTGGCCTAACCGGTTTAAGCGTTTTTCAAGATACGCATTACCAAATACGAGAAAGTCCTGGGCGAACCGCGAAAAGGCTTGTTTAGACAGCCAGCGGTGAGGGATGAAGGTACTGGTAAGAATATTGCGTTTTACCTGAATGGCGCTGGAGTGATGCACGGCGGCGCGGTAAGTTCGCGCCAGGCCATCCATGCTGATCGGTGGTTCGTACCAGCGGTCCACCTGTACGCACTCCAGGTAATCAAATAACTCCCGGCGGTCCATTACGGGGATCGGGTCACCAAAGCTGAATGCTTCCGCTGCAGGACCGGCTGGTTTAGCTTTGTGCTCTACCGCTGTGCGGTTATGTTTATTTTTGCGTTTGCTCATGCCGCCAGCTCCTTATCAGCCTGGGGCCATTCGCACATAAACAGCATTTTCCAGTCCTCTACAGATAATTCTTTTTTCATGTCATCCAGCCATTCATCATCAAAGAGTTCGGCTCCGGTTGCTGCCGCATCATCTGCGGTAAAGGTCATGATGGTTGTGCTGTTACGGGCAATCAGCTTTTTGTATTCCTGCCATGCTTCCAAGCTGGGGCTAGGGGTGGTGTAGTAGGTAGCGTGATAGCGCGCGTGCATGGACATACTTTTGGCGAGAGCAATCATATTTTTAGGGGAATCTGCCCAAGCATACTCTAATACGTAGACGTTCCCATTAAGCGCGGCGCAAAGGCTTTTTGGACCGACAAAATAAACTTTCGAACCGTTTGGTAGTTCCAGATGCGCTTTATCTGATTTTATTTTCCCCAGATGCGTGTGGGCTGCGGCCTGACTTAAAAATGCTGACATATAGGCTTTGACTGTCAGGGCAGATGCCGGGCTGCAGCCCAGAAAAATCTGGTTGCGTCCGGTATGCAGTGCATCGTTCAGGGCTTCGTAGGCGAAAAAATAATCTGCGCCCGCCTGGCGCATTTTTGTTAGTACGCGGTTCCTGGTGCGTGCGGCAATGTTCCATTCATGCTGGAAAGCAAAGAAAGGGCGATCTACTGGCAGGCTGGCGCAGGTCATGAGGTTGGTCGGGGTTGAGTGCATCAGAAAATCTCCACGATGTTGCTGGTACTGGCGGAAGCTCCTGCCAGTGGTTCGTTATAAAGTGCGTGCATGGTTGCCCAGGCTAAATCCGCGTGGCTGGCTTCCTCTGTGCGGGCTGCTTCGTAGGTTGGTCGGTTGCCGCTGGCGGTGGTTGAACGGCGAATGGACATAAAGGACTGCGCGATATCCAACATCCCCGCGTCAAATTCCAGACGGCGCCCGCTGATGATGTCGTAGGCTTTAAGCACCAGGGCATTTTTAACGGTCGGGTTGTAGACAAACTCACGCGCGGCAGGGAAGAACTGCTTAACCGTTTTGTAAACACCATCGCCAACGCCGGTCGAGTCAATGCCGATGTAGGTCACGTTGTAGCGTCTGGTGATTTCCTCAATCGCTGAGGCCTGGGCGCGAAAGTCCATCCCGCGCCACTGGTGACGCTCAAGGATGCGGAATTTACCGCCGGGGACGACGGGAGGCGCAATGACAACGCAACCGGCGCTGTCACCGTTCTGCGTTCCTTTTGCCGGGTCATAGCCGATCCAGACAGGGTGGTATGCAAACGGACGCAGTAAAAGCGGTTCGAAATCGTCCCACACGTCCCAGCTGTCAACCATGCAGGACTGCAGCAAAGCCAGCGGGAATACGGACGCCAGGTCGTCAACAAACTGACACATCAGCAGGTTGTTGTATTCGTCCGGGCTGTACTCCAGGCGCAGCTGGTCCAGGTCGAAAAGATTACAGCCGCCATTTACGGCATCTTCAATGGTGACTATCTGGCGGTACTGGCCGTCAGGGCATAAAACGCCGTGCGCCAGGCTGCTGTGAGAAAGGTCAAATTCTACCCTGTCGGCTTTCGGGCGCCCTTTATTGAACAGGGCGCCAGACCAGAACGGGTAGGCGCTGTGCGTCAGGCTGGAAGGGGTAGAGAAATAGGTCTGGCGCCATTTTTTGTGCAGCGCCATACCGGAGGCCACCTTGCGCAGCTCCTGGAATTTCGGAATCCAGAAATACTCGTCAAGATACAGATTGCCGTGATAGCTCTGCGCGGTACGGGCATTTGTACCGAGGAAGTAAAGACAGGCACCGTTAGGCAGCACCATCGGATCGCCTTTCAGCTCAACGTCCACCTCTTTTGCGAAGTCGATGATGTACTGTTTAAAAACGTGCGCCTGCGCTTTACTCGCTGACAGAAAGATTTGATTTCGCCCCGTGGTGAGCGCGTCTATCAACGCTTCACGGGCGAAATAGTAGGTTGCACCGATCTGGCGTGACTTTAAGAGGTTGCGAATACGGTGCTTAATGCCAGCATCCCACCAGTGGCGCTGGTACTCGAACATACCGGCGCGGAAAATCTCTTCCAGCTTTTCGATCTGCTCGTCGGTAAACAGGTTTTTTTCCGGTGGCTTGCGCGGGCCTTTATTACGGTTCGCCACGTTCGGATTCAGGTCTGCTTCATTCCCGCCATTGTTAAATTTGCCGATCCTGGCCTGTCGTTCTGACTGACGCGCCAGCAGGTCAATTTCTTTAAAGTCCTTTCCTTCCTTCTGCTCCTTCATGACGAGCTGGCAGTAACGCGCGGCGGTGGTGAGCTGCATCTGATCCAGTGGGCCATATTCGCCCCACTTATCGCGTTTTTTCCAGCTGTGAACGGTTGCAACTTTCTCGCCCAGCATTTCAGCAATGCGGGCTACGCGGTATCCCTGAAAGTACATCAGCATTGCCTGACGACGGGGATCGAGGTCTGCGGGGGTCAGTGTTGTCATGGCACAAACATACGGCCTCAAATCAGCACTTTCCCCGGCTTCGCATTGTGTGGGAGTTCGCACAAGCCCAACGCGTTGTTTACACGCGCCCATCACCGCAAACATAAGGCTCTGAACGTGTTACGAACTAACTAACCGGAGCCGGACCGATGGCAAAAAAATCTAAGCGTTTTCGTATTGGGGTCGAAGGGGCCACTACTGACGGGCGCGTTATTGAGCGTGAATGGCTCACCCAGATGGCAGCGAGCTATAACCCGCAGGTATACACCGCGCTGATCAATATGGAGCACATCAAGGGCTTTACTCCTGATGGGCCCTTCCGTCGTTTTGGCATGGTGGAAAAGCTGGAAGCGGAAGAAATTACCGAAGGGGCATTGTCCGGGAAAATGGCGCTGTATGGCTGGATTGCCCCGACTGACGATCTGGTCACGATGACCAGCAACTGGCAGAAGCTTTTCACCTCAATGGAAGTTAACACCAGCTTTGCCGATACCGGCTCCGCTTATCTGGTTGGCCTGGCGATTACTGACGATCCGGCAAGCCTCGGCACTGAAATGCTGCAGTTCAGCGCCAGCGCAGAACATAACCCCCTGGCGCGCCGCAAGCTGGACAAAGACAACCTGTTTACCGCTGCTGTTGAAACGCTCATCGAGTTTGAGGACGTGCCGGAAAAAACCAGCCTGTTTACCCGCGTGAAAGAGCTGCTGTCCCGCAAAGGCGCCGATGATAACGCCCGCTTTGCTGATGTGAATCAGGCTGTTGAAACCATCGCGCGTGAGCATCAGACGCTGGCGGAGCAGGTCAGCACCCATCAGGCCGATTTCAGCAACAAGCTGAGCGATATGCAGAAGGTTGTTGATGAGACAACCAACGCACTCTCCACCCTGCGTGAGCAGCTTTCCACTCAGGACAGCCGCAGCGAACGCCGCCCTAATGCGACCGGCAATAACGGCGCAGAACAAACCACCGATTGCTGACGGAGCAAAAGCACAATGAAAAAAGAGACACGTTTTAAATTCAACGGCTATCTGACGCAGCTCGCCACACTCAATGGCGTGCCTGTAAGCGGTATCACCTCAAAATATACGGCAGAGCCATCCGTTGCGCAGACGCTGGAAACGAAAATCCAGGAGTCTTCCTCGTTCCTGCAGAAAATCAACATTATCCCGGTTGATGAGCAGTCCGGCGAACGTCTGGGGCTGGGGATTGGCGCCAGTATCGCCGGTAATACTGATACCACCCAGAAAGACCGTGAACCCGTTGATCCGACCTACATCGACGGTGAAGGGTACAAGTGTACCCAGACTAACTCTGATACGGCGCTGCCTTATGCAAAACTGGATTTGTGGGCTAAATTCCAGGACTTCCAGACGCGCATCCGTGACGCCATCATTATTCGCCAGGCGCTTGACCGCATCATGATCGGCTTCAACGGCGTGAAGCGTGAAAAAACGTCAGACCGCAAGACCTATCCGCTGCTGCAGGATGTGAATATCGGCTGGCTGGAGAAAATCCGCCAGGAGAAACCCGTTCAGGTTCTGGACAAAATTGTGTCCGAGGGCGAGGTGGTTTCTCAGACTATCCGTGTCGGTAAAGGCGGCGATTTCCTGAATCTGGACGCGCTGGTTATGGGCGCCGTGAATGAGAAAATCGCGCCGTGGTATCAGGAAGATACAGAGCTTGTGGTTATCGTCGGGCGCCAGTTGCTTGCGGATAAATATTTCCCGATCGTCAACCGCGACCAGCCAAACAGCGAAGCGATGGCGGCCGATCTCATCATCAGCCAGAAGCGTATCGGCAACCTCCCGGCCGTTCGCGCGCCGTTCTTCCCGGCTAACGCCATGCTGATCACCCGTCTGGATAACCTGTCTATTTACTGGCAAGCCGGTACCCGTCGTCGTTCGGTTATCGACAATCCGAAGCGTGACCGCGTGGAGAACTACGAATCCGTTAACGAGGCGTATGTTGTCGAAGATTACGACGGCGTTTGCCTGGTTGAGAACATCGAGATGTTACCAGCGCAGGCAGACGGCAATCCGGGCGCGGCGCTGACGGCTGAAAATATTCAGACCATCGTTGCTGCAGCAGTTCAGGGTGCGCTTGATGCTCAGAATACGGGCGGTGCTGGCGCCGGAGCGTGATAAATGAATCCGTTCCGTGCTCACACTCAGTATGTACAGGCACAGGATGCCGCCCGGCAGGGCGGCAGTAATGCCAGCCTGACGGGCTACAACCAGATGCTGTTACAGCTGACAGAACACCGCAGGCGCCTTAAAACCGTCCAGTCAAATGAGCGCAAGGCTCAGCTCAAACGTGAGTTTCTTCCCGCTTATGCCTCATGGATTGCCGGTTTACTGGATGCTGACGCGTCAGGCCAGGACGACGTGGCGATGTACGTCATGATCTGGCGCATTGATGCCGGAGACTATACCGGCGCGCTGGACATTGCCCGCCATGCCATTAAACACGGCTGGGTCCTGCCGCAGCGATTCAACCGGACCTGCGGGACCGCTGTTGCGGAAGAGTTTGCCGACGCGGCAATGCGCGCTTTTTCTGCCGGTGAATCATTCAGTGCCGCCATTCTTACCCAGGTGCTCGATATTGTTGAAGGTCAGGATATGCCGGATCAGTCACGCGCCCGACTTCATAAGGCGATGGGCTACGCGCTGCGGGATAACGATCAGGCAGTGGCGGCACTTAACCATCTGAAGCGTGCCCTGCAGCTGGATAACAGTTCTGGCGTCAAAACCGAAATCAACAAGCTTGAAAGCCGATTGCGACAGGCAATGTCGGCTTAACGAATCGTGCCAACGCGCGGGGCGGCACGGGGTGGCGACAGGCTTTATGCCGCGTCAAAACCCCGTCCACCGCCCAACTATTTGGGAGTGCCAGAAATATGCAATTCGTTTCGCCGGAACAGGCCGGGGAAAGTACCCAGGACGTTATTAAAAACACCAGTTTCTGGCCTGATGTCAGGGTTTCAGAGTTCCGCCGTGATATGCGCATGGATGGGAGTGTCACCGATCCGCGCCTGCGTCTGGCGTTGCTGACAGCGATTGCTGAAGTTAACGCCGATCTTTATGAGTTCCGCGAGAAACAACGGGCGCAGGGGTATGCGAGCCTGGCCGACGTCCCTGCAGATGTGATCGACGGCGAAAGCCAGCGGCTCATGCTGTATCGCCGTGCGGTGTTTTGCTGGGCAAAAGCAAACCTGGTTGAGCGCTATCGCGATTTTGACGCAACCGGCGACGGAAGCAAGAAAGCTGAAGATATCGAAACAACCTTAGGCGAGCTGTGGCGCGATGTGCGCTGGGCGGAGTCCCGCCTGCGCGATATGCCGCATATGACGGTGGAGCTGATTTGATGAAAGTGCGTGCGCATCAGTATGACACGGTGGACGCACTCTGCTGGCGCCATTACGGGCGCACGCAGGGAGTCACTGAACAGGTGCTGCAGGCGAATCCGGGGCTGGCTGAATATGGCCCCTTTTTACCGCACGGGCTGCAGGTGGAGCTGCCGGACATTACGGCGTCAACCACTGCGCAGACTGTCCAGTTATGGGACTGAACTATGACGCTTGAACGAATCAGCGCCTTTATCACTTACTGCGTTGCCCTGCTTCTGGCATGGCTCGGTGATTTGTCTCTTAAAGATGTATCGACCATCACCGGTCTTGCGCTGGGGATTATTACGGCAGCGGTGACCTGTTATTTACGCTGGAAAGCCTACCAGCTGCTGCGGGACGGCAGAATATCCAGGGGGGAATATGAGTCCTTCAATCGTTAAGCGTTGCCTGGTCGGCGCGGTGCTGGCGATTGCCGCCACGCTGCCGGGTTTTCAGTCGCTTCATACCTCCGTCGAGGGGCTGAAACTGATTGCTGATTTCGAAGGGTGTCGCCTCCAGCCATACCAGTGCAGCGCCGGGGTCTGGACGGACGGGATCGGCAATACGTCTGGGGTAGTGCCGGGCAAAACCATAACGGAGCGACAGGCCGCGCAGGGGCTGATTAATAACGTGTTGCTGACGGAAAAAAGGATTGAAGCCTGCCTGCAGGTTAAACCACCTCAGCATGTTTACGATGCCCTGATCAGTATCGGCTTTAATGTCGGAACCGGGGCTATCTGCCGGTCAACAATGGTTTCTTACATCAATCGCCAGCAGTGGTGGCAGGCGTGCAACCAGCTCCCCCGCTGGGTTTATGTAAATGGTCAACGGAATAAAGGGCTGGAAAACCGGCGCGCCCGTGAGCTTGCCTGGTGTCTTAAAGGGGCAGGGGTATGACGCGCGCGCTGGCGGTGATCCTGGCTCTGGTGCTGGCACTGCTGGGCTGGCAGTCATGGCGGCTTAACAATGCCGGTCACACCATCGGGACGCAGGCAGAGACGCTTAAAAAGAACAAGCAGGAGCTGGCGAAGAAAAACAGCCAGCTCATCAGCCTGTCCATTCTTACTGAAACCAACAGCCGGGCGCAGATGCAACTTTATGCTGCAGCGGAGGAGACTTCCGCGCTATTGCGGAGTCGCCAGCGCCGGATCGAGGAGCTAAAACGTGAAAACGAGGATTTACGCCGCTGGGCTGACACTCCTTTGCCTGCTGACATTATCCGGCTGCGGGAGCGCCCGGCCCTCGCCGGAGGTGCAGCTTACCGTGAGTGGTTGTCCAAAAGTGACGCAATGCCGCCTGGACAGGTCAGCGCCGCGCAGTAATGGGGATTTGAACCAGGTGCTGGATGAGACTGAGGCCGCCTGGGCAGTATGTGCCGACAAAGTGGACACGATCATAGCGTGTCAGGAGCGAGACAGTGAACAAGCCGCAGTCCTTACGCAACGCCCTGAATAAATCGGTGGCGTATGTCCGTGACAACCCCGACAAGCTGCACCTTTTTGTTGATAACGGTTCGCTGGTCGCAACCGGCGCCCGTTCAATGTCATGGGAATATCGCTACACCCTGAATGTGGTGATTGAAGACTTTAGCGGCAACCAGAATTTAGTGATGGCACCCGTATTGCTCTGGTTAATGACCAATCAACCGGACGCTATCAACAACCCGGAGCTGCGCGAAAAACTTTTTACCTTTGACGTCGATATCCTGAGCAACGATCTGTGTGATATCAGCCTCAATCTGCAGCTCACGGAGCGCGTGATTGTCAGCACAGACGGCACCGTATCGAGCGTTGAAGCGGTGCCGGAACCCGACGTACCCGAAGAAATGTGGACGGTGAAACGTGGATGACCTGCAGAGGGTGGATGACTGGCTGGCGGCCCTGCTGGCGAATCTGGAACCGGCAGCCCGCAACCGTATGATGCGACAACTGGCGCAGGAGCTGCGCCGGTCGCAACAGCAAAACATCAGGCTGCAGCGCAATCCAGACGGCACAGCCTTTGAGGCGCGCCGGGTGACGGCCAGAAGTAAAAAGGGGCGCATCAAGCGCCAGATGTTCGCCAAGTTGCGCACCACTAAATACCTGAAAACCGCAGCCACTGCGGACTCTGCCAGCGTGCAGTTTGATGGGAAAGTCCAGCGCATCGCCCGTGTTCACCATTATGGTCTGCGTGATCGAGTCAGACGCAATGGCCCGGAGGCCCGGTACCCGGCACGCCGTCTTTTAGGCGTGAATGATGAGGTGGAAACCATCACCCGTGACACGCTGTTGCGCTGGCTGTCGGAGTGAAATTTGTGTCACCGATGGCACAAAACCCAACGCTGCCTCCCTTTTCCCTCTGATGGCAACCTTTCGTTATGAACGCACAACTAACCGAAATCATGCGCCTTATCACCAACCTGATCCGCACCGGCACCGTAACCGAAGTGGACCGGAAAAACTGGCTGTGCCGGGTGAAAGTGGGCGAGCTTGAAACCAACTGGATTAACTGGCTGACACTGCGCGCAGGCGGTGCCCGTACATGGTGGTGCCCGTCGCCGGATGAGCAGGTGGTGGTGCTGAGTATGGGCGGCAATCTGGAAACCGCTTTTGCCTTACCTGCGATCTATTCCAACCAGTTCGCGCCGCCGTCGGACTCAGTGGACGGCTGCGTAACGGAATACCCGGACGGTGGCTGGTTTGAATATGAACCCGCGACCGGCCGCTGGCATGTGCGGGGTATCAAATCCATGGTGATCGAGGCTGCAGATAACATAACCCTGAAAACGGGGGAATTTGTGGTGGAAGCAAGCAACACGCGCATACACAGCGAAGTGGTGATCAATGGTGGCGTCACCCAGGGCGGCGGCGCCATGAGTTCTAACGGGATCGTAGTCGATAAACACGGTCATACCGGCGTTAAGTCCGGCGGTGATACATCGGGAGGCCCGGTATGACGCTTTATATCGGCATGAGTCAGGGCAACGGCAGGGCCATTACCGATACGGAACACCTGCGCCAGTCGGTCCGGGATATTCTGCTGACTCCGCAGGGGAGCCGCATTGCCCGGCGGGAATACGGCTCGCTTCTGTCTGAACTGATAGACCAGCCGCAGAACCCGGCGCTGCGCCTGCAGGTTATGTCTGCGGTCTATGTGGCTCTGAGTCGCTGGGAGCCACGGCTTACCCTGGATTCCATCACCATAAATAGCAGTTTTGATGGTTCGATGGTTGTTGAGCTTACCGGGCAGCGTGATAACGGCGCGCCGGTTTCACTTTCGGTATCAACAGGAGCAGACAATGGCAGTCATTGACCTTTCCCAGCTGCCCGCCCCGCAGATAGTGGATGTACCGGATTTTGAAACGTTGCTAAACGAACGGAAAGCCGCGTTTTTAGCCCTTTATCCGGCAGACGAGCAGGACGCGGTAAGGCGCACGCTTGAGCTGGAGTCTGAACCCGTGACCAAGCTCCTGCAGGAAAATGCGTATCGTGAAATCCTCCTGCGTCAGCGCATTAACGAAGCGGCGCTGGCGGTCATGGTGGCTTATTCCATGGGGAGTGATCTCGATCAGCTGGCCGGTAACTGCAACGTAAAACGTCTGACGGTTATTCCTGCAGATAACGACGCGGTACCGCCGGTTGCTGCCGTGATGGAAAGTGATGAGGCTCTGCGTCAGCGTGTTCCTGCAGCTTTTGAAGGGCTGTCAGTTGCAGGCCCAACGGGAGCTTACGAGTTTCACGCTAAAAGCGCTGACGGGCGAGTGGCTGACGCCAGCGCAACCAGCCCGGCCCCGGCGGAGGTGGTGCTTACCGTGCTGAGCCGTGAGGGTGACGGAACGGCTGCGGTGGATCTGCTGGCTGTGGTTGAACAGGCGCTTAACAGTGAGAACGTGCGGCCGGTTGCTGACCGTCTGACTGTGCGCAGCGCTGAAATCATTTCGTACAGCGTGGATGCGACGATCTTTCTTTACCCGGGGCCAGAAGCTGAGCCGGTGATGGAGGCGGCAAAAGCCAGCCTGCAGAAATATATCGCCAGCCAGACGAGGCTGGGGCGTGATATTCGCCGCAGTGCAATTTATGCCGCGCTGCATGTTGAAGGTGTGCAGCGTGTTGAACTGGCCTCTCCGCTCGCTGATGTGGTGCTAGATAAGACACAAGCCGCTTCATGTACGGAATGGAGCGTAACCAACGGGGGAACGGATGAATAGTCTGCTTCCTCCTGGTTCATCGCCGCTTGAGCGCCGCCTGGCACAGACCTGCAGCGGAATTTCCGATCTGCAGGTGCCGCTGCGAGATTTATGGAACCCGGCAACATGCCCGGTCAAGTTTCTGCCGTATCTGGCGTGGGCCTTTTCGGTTGATCGCTGGGACGAAGGATGGGCGGAGAGCGTGAAGCGCCGCGTGGTGCAGGATGCGTTCTATATCCATCAGCACAAGGGCACAACCAGCGCGGTGCGGCGTGTGGTGGAGCCGTTCGGCTTTCTGATCCGCATCATTGAATGGTGGCAGACCGGCGAGGCGCCGGGCACGTTTCGCCTGGATATTGGGGTGCAGGACCAGGGCATAACAGAGGAAACCTATCTGGAGTTGGAGCGCTTGATTGGTGATGCCAAACCCTGCAGTCGGCATCTGATCGGCATGTCCATAAACCTGCAGACGAGCGGGCCATATTTTGTTGGGGCTGCCACTTATACCGGCGAAGAAATCACGATTTATCCGTATATCAACGAAACCATCATTTCCGGTGGCACTGCTTACGAGGGCGGCGCCGTCCATGTTATCGACACAATGAGAGTGAACCCATGAGCGCAAAATTTTATACCCTGCTGACGGATATTGGCGCGGCGAAACTGGCAAGCGCTGCCGCGCTCGGTGTGCCGCTGAAAATTACCCAGATGGCGGTGGGGGATGGCGGCGGCGTGCTTCCAACTCCCAGCGCACAACAGACGAAGCTGGTTTCCGAAAAGCGGCGCGCTGACCTGAACATGCTTTACATCGATCCGCAGAACAGTAGCCAGATTATTGCTGAGCAGGTGATTCCTGAAACGGAGGGCGGTTGGTGGATTCGTGAGGTTGGGCTGTTTGATGAAACGGGCGCGCTGATCGCCGTGGGGAACTGCCCGGAGAGCTATAAGCCGCAGCTGGCAGAGGGAAGCGGCCGCACGCAGACAGTGCGCATGGTACTGATTACCAGCAGCACCGATAACATTACGCTGAAAATTGATCCGTCCGTAGTGCTGGCTACCCGAAAATATGTGGATGACAAGGTGCTGGAACTAAAGGTGTATGTAGATGAGCTGATGGCGGCGCATCTTGCAGCAGCTGATCCACATACGCAATATGCGTCAAAAGCCAGCCCGACGTTTACCGGCACCCCAAAAGCACCGACTGCAGCTGCAGGTAACAATACCACTCAGCTTGCCACAACTGCGTTTGTGCAGGCGGCTCTGATCGCCCTGGTGAATGGCGCCCCGGCGACACTGGACACGCTGAAAGAAATTGCTGCGGCTATCAACAACGATCCTAATTTCAGCACCACCATTAATAACGCGCTTGCACTCAAAGCCCCACTGGCAAGCCCGGCCCTGACCGGAACGCCGACAGCCCCCACGGCTGCGCAGACTGTCAACAATACGCAAATTGCCACTACTGCTTTCGTAAAATCAGCTCTGGCTGCGCTTGTTGGCTCATCACCTGCGGCGCTTGATACCCTGAACGAGCTGGCGGCGGCGTTAGGAAACGATCCTAACTTTGCAACCACCATGACAAATGCGCTGGCAGGCAAGCAGCCGCTGGATAGCACGCTGACAACTTTGTCAGGAAAAACCGCAGATGGGATTATCGAATACCTTCGTTTGGG
>NZ_DAMBWA010000001.1:547487-550268 GCF_032052675.1 Pseudescherichia sp. | reverse complement strand
AACCGCCGACCCCCTCCGTGTAAAGGAGATGCTCTACCAACTGAGCTAATCACCCCCGCTGTGTGGAGTCGCATTATAGGGAGAGTTGAAAATGAGTCAACGCCTTTTCTCAAGATTTTGTTTGTTCGTCGTAAATTTAGACAAAGCGGCGCATAAATGGCGGCGTACGCATGATTTCTAAACAAAAAACGGCTTTGACTCGCCCACAGTAGTAACAACATTGAGGAATCAGCGCAGGGTGATAGAATATTGCCCATTCTGTTTTCCAGGACTTGCCGGCTGTCGGCATCGTTATCAACGTAAGGCCATTTCATGAAAATCAAAACTCGCTTCGCGCCAAGCCCGACCGGCTATCTGCACGTCGGTGGTGCGCGTACCGCTCTCTATTCCTGGCTTTTCGCACGTCACCAGAACGGTGAGTTTGTGCTGCGTATCGAAGACACCGATCTCGAACGCTCTACGCCAGAGGCTATCGAAGCCATTA
The DNA here is from genome assembly GCF_032052675.1 of Pseudescherichia sp. Classification (NCBI taxonomy): domain Bacteria; kingdom Pseudomonadati; phylum Pseudomonadota; class Gammaproteobacteria; order Enterobacterales; family Enterobacteriaceae; genus Pseudescherichia; species Pseudescherichia sp. Next base: position 549,784 of record NZ_DAMBWA010000001.1, on the reverse strand, counting down.
TGGATGGCATGAACTGGCTGAATCTGGAGTGGGATGAAGGCCCCTATTTCCAGACCAAACGTTTCGACCGCTATAACGCGGTTATCGACGACATGCTGAAAGTGGGCACCGCCTACCGTTGCTACTGCTCTAAAGAGCGTCTGGAAGCGCTGCGTGAAGAGCAGATGGCCAACGGCGAGAAGCCGCGCTATGACGGCCGCTGCCGCCACGACCACAGCGAACATGCTGCCGATGAGCCTTGCGTTGTGCGCTTTGCTAACCCGCAGGATGGCTCGGTGATCTTTGACGATCAGATCCGTGGCCCGATCGAGTTCAGTAACCAGGAGCTGGACGATCTGATCATCCGCCGTACCGACGGCTCCCCAACCTATAACTTCTGCGTTGTGGTAGACGACTGGGATATGCAGATTACCCATGTTATCCGCGGTGAAGACCATATCAACAACACCCCGCGCCAGATTAACATCCTGAAAGCGCTGAACGCGCCGGTGCCGGTCTATGCCCACGTCTCGATGATCAACGGCGACGATGGCAAGAAGCTCTCCAAGCGCCACGGCGCGGTGAGCGTTATGCAGTACCGTGACGATGGCTATCTGCCGGAAGCGCTGCTCAACTATCTGGTGCGTCTGGGCTGGTCCAGCGGCGACCAGGAGATTTTCAGCCGCGAAGAGATGATCAACCTCTTCTCGCTGGGTGCGGTGAGCAAATCCGCCAGCGCCTTCAACACCGATAAGCTGCTGTGGCTGAACCACCACTATATCAATACGCTTGCTCCAGAATACGTTGCGACCCATCTGCAGTGGCATATCGAGCAGGCAAATATCGACACCCGTACCGGTCCGCAGCTGTCTGAGCTCATCAAACTGCTGGGCGAACGCTGCAAGACGCTGAAAGAGATCGCCGAAAGCTGCCGCTACTTCTATGAGGAGTTTGCCGAATTCGACGCCGACGCCGCGAAGAAGCATCTGCGTCCGGTTGCGCGCCAGCCGCTGGAAGTGGTGCGTGACAAACTGGCCGCCATTACCGACTGGACGGCGGAAAACATCCACCATGCGATTCAGGCGACCGCCGATGAGCTGGAAGTGGGAATGGGTAAAGTGGGGATGCCGCTGCGCGTTGCCGTGACCGGGGCAGGGCAGTCCCCTGCGCTGGACGTTACCGTACATGCGATTGGTAAAACCCGTAGCGTTGAACGTATTAATCGCGCGCTGGGCTTTATCGCAGAGCGCGAAAGCCAGCAGTAACCCTGCAGCAACCGCACTAAACAGAAACGGCAGGGATAACCTGCCGTTTTTTTATGCCTGTTCGGTATCGGCAATGCCCAGTCGGGTCAAAAAACCGCGCAGGCCTTCGCGTGCCAGAAAGCGTTCCAGTCGCTCCTGCTCTGCGGGCGTCATATTCTGCAGGACGCTGCCAATCTGGCGCAGCGAAGCCGTTTGAAAAAGCGTGCTGTAGTTTGCGGAGGGCTCCGCCACTGACCATGCCGACTGGCGGTGACGAACCACCGGTGTTTTGCGCATATAGGCTAACACGCGCTCATCAATATGGATCAGCCGCGCCCGGCCGCCTTTCACCCCGGTCAACGTCTCGGTTGTCCAGCCCTGTTCGCGGATCCAGCGATTAACGGTTTGCCTGGCAACGCCAAGGTAGTCCGCCATCTCTTCAGGCGTCATTTTATCAGGTAGCTTCATCTTATTTTTCCCTGCTGCGAATACCGAGCCGTTGCAGTAAGCCGCTAATCCCTTCACGCATTAACAGGGAGGTCAGCTGTTTCTGTTCTGAAGGGGTCATCTCTTTCGCCAGCGTTACCAGCAGCACGTCGAGAGAGGTATCGAGGCCAGCCTCAGCATAGAGGGGAGCTTCGGCAGCCCGGCGAGCGTTGCGGATAAACTCACGCACTTGCTCATTGATATGCACCACGCGCGCTTTTCCACCCTGCACGCCAGGCTTGGGTGACGTTACCCATCCCTCTTTGCGTACCCACTTGTTAATTGTTTGGCGGCTATAGCCTGTCAGTCTGGCTAACTCTTCCGGCGTCATTCGTTCCTTGATCATGCGATTTCCTGACGAGCAGTAGGGGTAATTAGTGGTTCATTTTATAGCACCATTTTACGCGAAAGTGTGACAGGTTTAACTCCTGGGTGCGAGCAGGCACGCAATGTCATTCATTTGTTTGCTTTTTCAGCGGTTGAGAGGAAGAGAGAGATTTTGCCGTTGACACCTGACAAAGGAATTCATATTATGCCGCCCGTCAACACGACAGCTTTACGCAACGGGGCTATAGCTCAGCTGGGAGA